>JBHHXB010000135.1:0-6414 GCA_046756825.1 Nitrospiria bacterium
CGGAAGAACCCGCGTCGTCCGAGATCGCTTTTTATTCCGACCGCTTTATTTTTAGAAGTCAAAATCTGGATGATCTTGTGATCGCGGTTTTCGCCTTCGAGCGTGGACGGCAGGAGGAGGGCTACTACGGCGAATTCATGGGTGCGATTTTTGAGAGGAACCGATGGGCCTTCTTCGAGGGCAATGATAAATACGCCTATGTCTCCTCCGATTTAAAGAAGATTTTCCCCTCTTACTACGCGAAGGTGGACGGCACCTCTGTATCCGGTTTTCAGTTGGTCTATGACGGCGGGGATTATACGGTGAAGGTTTCGAGCGGGACAGAACAAGCGGTGACGCACCCGCAAAACAGCGAAATCCTGGATAAAAAAGTCGGTGTGGCGGAGGCGGTTTTGACAGTGCACGGGACGGAACACTGGGGAGATTTGATTCATGAATCATTGTACTGGAAGGGGTTTAACGCTCTAAGGCGTTACAACGGATTGTTTAAAAACTATCAGGGGTTTTATCTTAAATCGGAAAAAGGTGACCAGATCTACTTTTACAAAAACAGCGCGGATCAGCGAGCTTTTTTAAAAAGGTATCCGCTTTCCGAATCCCTGCTGCCTGAGACCGGCGTAATTTTTCATGAGAATAAAGAAGTCGATCACTTCAACACGCCGATTGTCTTAAAAACGATTGAGCGCATGACCCCGCCTTTCGCATTGTATAAAATCCCGGAACGCTGGGAAGTCATCGTCAACCCCGATTACGGCTCGCTGTTTCTTTGGTCACGCAAAAAAATCTCCATCAATTGGCTGATGGGGGGCTATGTCATGATGGCCATAGAAGGCGTGATTAAAAACGGTGAAGCGGAGGAACGTCTCTGGGGCTTTGCCGAATATTTCCCATAACAAAACGCAGGGGTGACACATGAAAAGCAATCCCGTGGTTCGCCTGGCGGAAGATGAAAAAGAGATCCAAAGGTGCTATCCGGTGATGTCGCAACTTCGTCCAAACATTTCCAGGGATAAATACCTGCGGCGTATTCAATGCCAAATGAAGCAGGGGTACCTGCTTTCCTATCTTGAGTGTCGCGGCGCCATCGTCTCGGTGTCGGGGTTTCGCCTGGGCGAATGTTTGGCCTGGGGAAAATATTTGTACGTGGAAGATTTTGTGACCGATCAAGGGGAGCGGTCAAAGGGAAACGGACACGTCTTATTCAATTGGCTGATTTCACTTGCGAAAACAAAAAATTGCGAACAAATCCATCTCGACTCAGGTGTTCAGCGATTTGAGGCCCATTCATTTTATTTCCGTCAGGGGATGAAAATCGCGAGCCATCATTTCTCTATTCACATTCAGCGTGGTGGTGATTGAGCCTTGCCGGTTTCAGCGCGTTTCGTGATAGAAGGATGAGTTTTTATAATATTCCGCCAGCGCTTTGAGCAGCACGATCAGTATGGCCGCGCCCGGCACCGCGAGCAGCACGCCGATCAACCCGAAAAGGTCCCCACCGATATAGACCGCCGCGACAATGACCAAGGGGTGGAGTCCGACCTCTTTCCCCATCACCCAGGGCGCGATGGTCAGCCCCTGAATTGTCTGAACTCCTCCAAAGAGAAGGAGAATATAGAACGGATGAAGAAAATCCTGAAATTGCAGCAGGGCGAAGGCGAGGGAGAGTATCAACCCAAAGGCAAAGCCGACGTAGGGAACAATTTCTCCGGCGGCGGCGATGAGCCCGAGCGGGAAGGAAAGGTCAATGCCGATCCACGTGAGGCCGACGATATACAGGACGGAGAGGATCAGGATGACAAGCAGTTGTCCGCGTATGAATCCGCTTAAAGAGACATCTATTTCCCGAAAGCGTTTGAAGGCCTCATCGCGGTATTTGAGCGGGATATAGCCCGTCAAGCGGTCTTTGATGTGGTCGAAGTCCCTGAGCAGGTAGAAAAACATAAAGGGGATAATCACCAGATTTGCCAGCGCGGTCAGCACGCCGAAGGTGTTGGTGAAGAAGTTGAGCGCGAATGTTGTCACCGGCTTAAACAGCGCGGGGGCTTCGTTTTTCAGGCGTTCCAGGATGGGTTCCAGTGTTTCCTCAAATGTTTGTGGAAAACGTACCCCAAAGCGGTTTTCTATGGCCGGGACGACTTCTTGACGGAGCTGGGTTAAATAGGCGGGAAGCTGTTTAAATGTTTTTGTCAATTGATCCTGAAGCGTGGGGAGGACAAAGAAAAGGATGAGGAATAAGGCAACCACAATGAGGGTGAAAATGAGACAGATAGATGCGGATCGGGCAAGCCCTTTGTTTTCAAGAGTGTCGATCAGCGGATCAAAGGCATAGGCCAAAAGCGCGGCCAGGAGGAAGGGCACCAGAATGCTTTTTGAAAGATAAAGCACGGACGCCGCGCACAATATCACAAAAAATACCGCCAACGGCCCTCCCCGGGTTGAAACATCGCTCTGTGTCTTATTCTGCATGAAGCATTGGCCGGGTTTTAAGATGAATAAGAATGCTCCATGTTGCCCGGGATAGATAGGTGATGGTTGACAGGGCTTATTGGTCTCTTGCCCTTGGACGAAGGATGTTGAGGTTGACGCTGACAAATCCCCCGATGGCCCCCCCCGCGCCCGCGCCGAGCAACGCCGCATCGATCCCGCCGAGGTAGATTGCCAAGCCGGCGCCCAGCAAAATACCGACTAGAATCAAAACAAAAAATCGCTGTTCGCCGAGCGCCCAAACGACATTCCCGATGACCGCGCCCAGGACAGCCATGCCGAGAATCGGGAAGATGCCGCCCATGAACGAGCCGATGACGCCGCCGGTAATCCCCGTGATTGCAATACCCGGAATGGAGACCTGACGCAGGTTGATTTGAGGTCTGTCTTGCATGCCGCGAGACTATCAAATCCGCCCTGATGAGTCAATCTCAGCGGGCTTGTCGGCCCTGAGAGGATCAGCCTCGTTTGCCCTGATTGATATTCCCGGAGTATTTCACGCAAAACCGCGTGAAATACTCATAAAAATATAGATATATTTTAAATTTTGTTGTCTGTTTTTTTGGATAGAGATCATTTTTTTCCATGAAAAGCCATATGTTTTCAATCTCTTCGCGCTTACTGCCTTCCTCTCCCTGCTTCCCGGCACGCCCATTGCTCTGTTCACGGCTTCAATCTCATAAAAAGCATGCAGGAAATGGGAATGCGGATCCTTTTATTTGAACACGATCAGGTCTACGGCGCGAAGCTTCGTGCCAATCTTCACCGGGCGGGCTACACCGTCGATTGGCTCCCCCAGGGGACGGCGCTTTCGGATGTATCGCATTACGAGCATTTCGGGGCCTTGATTTTCGGCCATGATTTATCAAATTCGCGCCGGAGACGAGGACGGATGCGAGGGATGTCCGTCAAGCGTGTTCGGGAAAACGGCCACCAGATTCCCATCCTCGTGCTCAGCGGACACGACGACATCGGTGAAGAGATCCATCTTTTAGATGCCGGCGCGGACGATTACCTGGTGAAGCCCGTTCACCCGGAGGTCATTCATGCCCGTTTACGCGCCATCATGCGGCGGAAAGCCGGACGTCCCGACAATGCCCCGATCACCTATGGCCATATCCGTCTTGATTTGAACAAGCGCGAGGTGAGGTACAAAGACAAACCCGTCTCGCTGAATCGCAAGGAATATCTGCTCCTGGTCAAATTACTTGAAAATAACGGGCGGGTTCAGCCGCGCGAAAATCTTGAGGAGCTGCTCTATGGATGGGATTCCGAAAAAGAGAGCAATACGCTCGAGGTTTATATCTATCGGCTGAGAAAGAAGTTTTTTTCAAGCTTTATCCAAACCGTCCGGGGTGTCGGCTACGTCATCCGCGAAGCCGCTTAACCTACCTATCCCCCCCCCGATACACACAAAAAAACTGCACATATAAGTGCAGCATATCTTGAAAAATTTCATCTAGATTTCAGATTTAAGAATTAGGATTTTATTTGTGAGCGGATTTTTTTAAGGATATGGAGAAAATACAGTGCGTCTGTTGTTACTTGAACGGGATCAGGTCTACGGCATAAGGCTGCGCGAGAACCTGCAAAGCCAGGGCTATATTGTGGATTGGCTCCCGCAGGAGGCCACGCTCTCGGATGTCACCGATTACGATCACTTCGAGGCCTTGATTTTCAGCCACGACAAGTCCGGCAAATGCGGGGGCATGTGCGTCAAAATTGTCCGGGAGGGCGGTCACACCATTCC
Organism: Nitrospiria bacterium; assembly: GCA_046756825.1. Lineage (GTDB taxonomy): Bacteria > Nitrospirota > Nitrospiria > SBBL01 > JAADHI01 > JAADHI01. Next base: position 4,235 of record JBHHXB010000135.1, read on the forward strand.
CATCCTCGTTCTGAGCCGAAATGCCGGCATCAAAGAAGAAATCCGTTTACTGGATGCGGGCGCGGATGACTTTTTGCTGAAACCCGTTCATCCGGAAGTGGTTTATGCCCGTCTGCGCGCCATTCTCCGGCGAAAAACGGGCCGCCCCGACAATACCCCGATGGTCTATGGAAATATCCGGCTCGACTTTCATACCCAATCGGCTTTTTACAGGGATGAGCCCATTCCGCTGAATCGCAAGGAATACCTGCTTTTGAGAAAGTTACTCGAAAACAAGGGCCGGGTGCAGCCGCGCGAAAACCTTGAGCAACTGCTCTACGGCTGGGAGGCGGACATCGAAAGCAATACCCTGGAAGTCTATATCTACCGTCTGAGAAAGAAGTTTTCCTCGACACTCATTCAGACCGTTCGGGGCGTCGGCTACGTGATTCGTGACGCCGCTTAAGTCCTTTTCGCACATCAATCAAATTAAATTCAATTTATTTCATAAAATTTCATTTTAATTTCAGGTTTGACCCGTAAGATCCAGATTGTTCAACGGTAAATCGGGCGGGAGAGGCTTTGTTTTATCCCCGCCCGGAAAATTTTTTGGTCAGACGCAAGTGAGTAGAAAGTTTGAAGAAATGGAAATAACTCAACGATTGGAAACAACCAACCTTTATCGAATAGGGGGAAAGAACGTGCGAATATATCATAAACAAAGGCTCAAAAAAGGAGCGGGCTTGCTTGCCCTTGTTTTCAGCCTTTTTGCCGTTTTTCAACAACCCGGCACGGCACAGGCCGCTGTTTGTAGACGCACCATCACAGCGGATGTCGTCGCGCTGGATCAAGTATTTTTTATGAACCGTCTGGGCGCGGTCAACCCGTCCGGCATGATGTACGCGCTTCGGCGTGATGTCGTCTCAAGTACTTCAGGGACGGCGCTTTCACCCGGGAATGTGCGTCTGCGGGAAGGTAAACGCGCGCGTCCCATCGTGCTGCGCGCCAACGAAGGGGACTGTCTTGAGATTCGTTTTCAGAATCTGCTCCATCCCTCAAAGGCGGATGACAATCAACCCGCGACCCGTTCGGCGTCCATACACGTCAACGGCATGGAGCTGGTGGGATCCATCGCCTCCGACGGCTCCAACGTCGGGAGAAATGCCAGCAGCCTCGTCGCCCCGGGGGATTCAGCTGTTTACACCTATTACGCCAGAAAAGAGGGCGGATACTTTCTCTACAGCACCGCCGCGACAACGGGCGGTGAAGCCGACGGCGGGCAGATTGCGATGGGGCTTTTCGGCTCCCTCAACGTCGAGCCGAAAGGCGCCGAATGGTACAGAAGTCAGTTGACCGAAGCGGAAATGACGCTGGCCACCACAGGGCATACGCCCGGCGGACAGCCCATCCTCGACTATGATGCGGTTTATCCGGCGGGCCACAAATTCGCCGGGCTGCCCATCATCAACATGCTTCAAGGCAATGAAATCGTTCACACCGACCTGAACGCTGTCATCACGGGGCCGGGCCGGAATGCCTTCCCCCTGGGAACGTTCCGGAAAAATCCGGTTTATCCCGACCGCGACAGATCGTTCCGGGAATTCACTTCCATCTGGCATGATGAGGTGAAGGCCATTCAGGCTTTTCCGATTTTTGATGACCCGATGTTTGAATTCACCCTGCACAGTGTCCGGGATTCCTTTCCGATCAACTACGGCTCGGGCGGCATCGGCGCGGAAATTATCGCCAACCGCCTGGGTGTCGGTCCCATGTACGACTGCGCCGAGTGTAAATACGAGGAGTTTTTTCTCAACTCCTGGGTCGTCGGCGATCCGGCCATGATTGTGGACATCCCGGCCAACGCGACCGACGCTGCGGGCAACCTGATCACCGGGCCGAAAGCGACAAAAGCGCTTTTTCCGGATGATCCGTCCAACGTGCATCACAGCTACATCAACGACCGCGTGAAACTCAGAAACATCCACGCGGGACCGAAAGAGCATCATATTTTTCATCTCCATGCCCACCAATGGCTTCACACGCCGAACAGCGATAACTCGACGTTTCTGGACAGCCAGGCCATCGGGCCGGGTGGAAGTTTCACCTATGAAATCGCCTACGACGGCGGAAACCGGAACATGACTGTGGGAGACTCCATCTTTCACTGCCATTTCTATCCGCACTTCGCCCAGGGCATGTGG
>JBHHXB010000136.1:0-6397 GCA_046756825.1 Nitrospiria bacterium
GAGCCAAGAAACAATAAAGGCAAAACTTCGTTGGTTGAGGTTTTGCCTTTATTGTTTCCAGCACAAACTCTGTGTCAACCCTGACTGTCTCTGTAATTCCCCACGCCGTTTCAGGATGACCTGATTGTAATTTAAAGGATAGCCAATAGCCAGAGACGGATCGACCGGGTCGGGCTGTTTCTTGACAATTGATTCTGCTATCCCATAGGATAAATCGCTTTTAGCCTAAATTATTGCCGCAATACGAAGAAGAAAGAATAGGTTTTTCTTATGCCATACAAAATTCGTTCTCAAAAACAAAAAGAAGCCGCACCCATTTATATCGCGAGTCGAAGCGAAAAGATTCTTGGGAAGATTTCCGATCATCCTCAATGGCTTTGGGGAGGGATCGCGGTTATTGCCCTGATTGGAGCGATAACATTTACGATCCAATCCATGAACCGGCAGTCTGAGGAAGCCGCCTGGTCTATTGAGGCAGAGGCCTCAAAGCTCCTCAATGAACCCCCACCGTTACCAAAACCGATCTCGGAAGAAGAGGAAGACGCCCCTATTGAAATCGTACTGAACGAAACACAGCGGCTTGAAAAGGCGGCTGAGCTTTACGAAAAACTTCTTGCGGAACATGAAGGCAGCGATGCCGCGATTGTCGCGCTTTTTGAAAGTGGCAATGTGTATGAAAAGTTGGGAGCGAACGACAAGGCAGAGGCGCAATTTCTATCCTTTATTCAGAAATATCCCAACCATAAAAAACTGGCCGTGCTTTCTCGTCTTAAACTGGCGTATCTTTATCAAAAGAAGGGGGACGGTTCCGGGGCGATTACTCTATTTAAAGAAGTCTATGAGATGTCTGATGCCGATAGTCGGGGACAGGCCGGCTTTGAGTTGGCTCGCGCATTAGAGTCGGAAGGCAAAACAGATGAGGCCAAGGCGCTTTACGAGACGCTCTCCGAAGCGTATCAGGAAACCCCCTGGGGAACCGAAGCGAAAGCGCGTTTTGTTCTACTGTCACCCCCCACAGAGCCTGCCGAAGCAGAATCTTCAGTCGCGGATCAGCCTGACGAAGTCACGAAAGAAAAAGAAGAACCTTCCGTAGAAATTCTGGATTAGCGCATCAGTTGAATTTTTTATTTTTTCTCTGACGCCATGATTTTCCTGCAAACACACAGGATTTATGGCAGATCTATGTCCAAGGATGAAATTACCCGATAATCACGCGTTCCTCGGGGTAGGCGTATCGTCCCTTGCTGACGCGTTCCGCGAGGCTGAAGGCCAGCGTGAGCGAGCCGATCCGCCCAATAAACATGGTTAGGGTGATAATCAGTTTTCCCGCAGGCGTTAGTGAGGACGTCATTCCCGTTGAAAGACCGACGGTGTTAAAGGCGGAAACGGACTCAAACATGACTTCCTTAAAATGCCCCCCTTCCGTGAACAACAGGAGTAACAACAGGATGGCGAGAATGGCCGACGAGCTGAACGCGATTGAAAGCGCTTTTTGAACAGCGAGCGGTGAGAGGCTCCTTTTAAAAAAAGAGACCTCCTGCCGACGGTTCAGCATGGCTTTGAGTGTTGCCAGCATTACCGCAAAGGTGGTTGTTTTTATCCCGCCCGCCGTGGATGCGGGTGAGCCGCCGATCCACATTAACAGCAGCAGCAAATAGAGTGTTGCATCGGAAAAAACACTAATATTCAAGGTGTTGAAGCCCGCCGTCCGCGCGGTTACGGAATGAAAGAGTGACGCAAGCCATTTTTCATACCAGGACAGCGAGGCCAGCGCGCCGTTGAATTCCAGGAAATAAATACCGATCGTGCCAATGCCGAGCAGTCCGGCGGAAACCGAAAGCACCATCTTCGAATGAAACGAAAGCCGCCAGGCCGTGCGGTCTTTTTTGAAAAAGGGATATCCGCCTAAGTTGTTCAACACCGGAAAGCCGATGCCGCCCAGCACAATCAAGACGGCGACAACGAAGTTGAGCGGGATATGGCCGACGAATCCTTCCAAATTCTCGGGAAAGAGCGAAAAACCGGCGTTGGAAAATGCCGAAACCGAATGAAAGATGGCGGTGAAAACAGGCTGATCCGTGCCGTTTGGCAAAAAAAGCCAGAAAAGCAGTGCGCCCAGGGTTTCGATCACGAAGGTGACAAAAAAGATCAGACCGATTTCCTTGCGTACCGTTCCCAGCGATTCCGTGGCCAGCGCGCCCTGAAGCGTGACGGCGTCCTGCAGCTTTATTCTCTGATTTGAAAGCAGGGAAAAAAGCACGCCGAAGGTCATAATCCCCAGCCCGCCCATCTGAATCAGAAAGAGAATCACCCAGATCCCGCTTTGCCGGTAAAACTCGGAAATTGGCGCGAGCGTCAGCCCTGTCACCGTGCTTGCCGAGGTGGCCGTAAACAAGGCGTCGATGATGGAAATCTTGGAGGGATCCGAGACCATCTGCGGCAGGGACAGCAGCATGGTGCCCGTCGCGATGAGCAACACGAAACCCATGGCCATCGCCTGCGCGGGCCTGAGTTGAATGCCGCTTAAAAACCTTGCGACGATATTCAGCCGCATTGCGTAAATTGAAAACGCCGAGACAAAAAAGATGACACTGTAAGAATGATAGGGCTTGATCAGGTCATCCAGCGGCTCACCCAGCACCGCAAAAAGAATGACCGCTTTTTCGACATAAAACAGGAGGCAGACCCCGAAGAGGGCGATAGGGATCAATTGCTTCTGCCACGAGAGATGCCGGAATCGAAGGTGGAGCAGCCTTTCCTCAAAAACAAGCCGGACCAGGACACCCGCCTGTAAAACAAGGGCGATAATGCGGCAGAAATTCGGAAACCAGGGCGAAAAATCCAGCAGGAGCGAAAAAATGAGTGTGCCCGCCATCGAGAAATACTTCGCGTCACGCAGGGATTGCGTGATCGAAACAAAGGGCTGTTTTATCTTTTCGCCGATGCTTTCAAAATCAATACGCTTCACGAATCATCTCAAATCAAAAAAACACGGGAAGCCTTGCGTCACGGCGTGTTTTGGCCCGTCATTGCATTGATCAGGATTTGAGCCACTTCGGGCCGGCTGAATTCGGGCGGAGGTTTGATGCCGTTGCTCAACATTTCACGCACCTTCGTCCCGGAAAGCGCGATCCGCTCGCTGGGGTCATGCGGACAGGTTTTGGACGAGGCCATGCCGAAGCAGTGTTTGCAGTAAAAAGAATGGTCGAAAAAGAGGGGTTGAATGCCCAGCTCGCTCAGTTCAAATTCCCTGAAAATATTCTGCGCGTCGTAGGTCCCGTAAAAATCGCCGACGCCGGCGTGGTCGCGGCCCACGATAAAATGGGTCACCCCGTAGTTTTTGCGGCACATGGCGTGAAAAATGGCCTCTTTCGGGCCGCCGTAGCGCATCGCGGCAGGGAAGACCGAGAGGATGGTGCAGTCTTTCGGGTAATAGTTGTCGAGCAGCACCCGGTAGCATCGCATCCGGACATCGGCGGGAATATCGCCTTTTTTTGTCGCACCGACGATGGGATGCAGCAGCAGGCCGTCAGTAATTTCCATCGCGCATTTTTGGATATATTCGTGCGCGCGGTGCACCGGATTCCGGGTTTGAAACGCGGCGATACGATGCCAGCCTCGATCCAGAAAAATCTTCCGCGTGTCGGCGGGTTCAAGCCGGTATTCCTGAAAGGGCTGCGCCGCCGGGCGGCGGATCATGTCGATTTTACCGCCAAGCAGAAAATCCCCCTGCGCATGGGTATAGGCCACGCCGGGATGAGACAGATCATTGGTGCGGTAAACCGAAAGCGCTTCCTTTTCCTTGTCGTAAGAAAAAATTTCTTCGAGATTCAGCAGGGCGAGGGCGGTCCCGCTTTCATCGAATAGAGCAATCTCCTCCCCCTCCTTCAGTGTTTTCACTTCCGTTTCCGTGGCCGAAAGCGTAATCGGCAGACTCCAGATCAGACCGTTTTTCAGGCGCATGGTGCGAAGCACACTCAGATAATCCGCACTTCCCATAAAGCCTTCCAGTGGCGAAAAGACGCCTGTGGCGATCAATTCCAAATCGGAAATTTCACGGCCCGTCAACACCATTTTTTTCAATGACGCGGCCTTTCGGGTGAGCCCTTCAACCTCGCTCTGTTCGACAAAACGATTGATTAACGTGCCGCCGTGCGGCGTGGAAATACTCATGGCGATCTCCTTAAACGTGTGGCGGTTTCTCTCATCTTTTAAGAAAGCGCACGGGGTTAGATGGAAAAGTCGAGTCCCTGCGGGCCGTCCTCAATGGATTCGTCCAGGGCGATTTTCATGACCTTCGTGCGAATCGTGAAGGTCTCTTTTTTCCCGGCCACGTCCTCCGCCTCCCAGGTAATGAAATCCCTGGTTTTATGGATATGCGGGGCAAGCGTCGCCCCCCTCGCTCCGAATTGATAGGACAGGTGAAATTCGATCGCCTCTTCCGGGCAGACCTTGACACAGGGGAGACAGTCCCAGCAATCCTCCGGATACTTCAGATAGGCCTTGTTGGTGGACATATCCTTGACAATCAAATCCCCGGGACACATTCTGAGACAGGGGGGTTGTCTTGAACTATAGCAGCCATTGCACTTATCGGGGTCGATCCAAACAGGCATGTTTTCCTCACTTCAATCGTTGTTGGAATAAAATCAGGGCCGGTAGCGGTTTCCGGGGACGATTTGCTCATAGGGCCGCGTTGTCATGTTGATAGTACCACTTTTTCGGTCTTTTACCGAGTTGACGAATTTCAGCCAGTTCACATCGTCCCGCTCGGGGTAATCTGTCCGGGTGTGATAGGTCGGCCACCGCGTTTCCCGGCGATAGGCCAGATGCTCCACGAGTACCTGGGCGACATCAATCCGGTCAATGACCTCGTGGGCCTTCATCAATTGATGGAGATCGTTTGCGACAACGGCTTTCACTTCGCCGGGCAAAACGGCCAGTTTTTTTCGCGCGATGGCGAGCATCTCATCATTCATCTCGTAATGGGTTGAAGCGCCGCCCGCGTACTGCTCCATGATTTTCTGAAGCCGGGCCTCAAGATCCGCCGGGGGAATCCCGCGTAATCCTTTTTCATGATTATGAAAAGGCTGAAAGGCGCGTTCTTCCTCGTTATCAATGATGTTTTTGGCCGAAGGGGAAAGCGAGAGCGCCGCCAAATCCTCGCCGATGGCGCGCGCCGCGATCACCCCTTCCGCCCAGCAGCCGGAAACAAATTTATAGGGCGCGCCACCCGCGACATCCCCTGCGGCGTAAAGCCCCTTGAGTGTCGTCCTCCGCTTTTCGTCCACCCAGTACCCGGCCTGGCAATGCCCTCCGACGATATAGGGCTCCGTCGTCTGTACCTCGACGGGTTCCTGATCGGGATCAATATCATTTGAAAGCCAGTACAGCACTTGCGAGGGGTACATGTCGAGGTAGGCCTTTTTCAGGTCCTTCACCTTTTCCGCCCCGATCCCGCGCGTGTCGAGGTACACCGGCCCGCGGCCTTCTTTAATCTCCTGAATCGGGCCATGGGCGCGATAGGGCGTCGGCGCGCCGTCCCCGCCGAGATCGGCGTAACGCGAGGCCATGAAACGCTCTCCCCGGGCGTTCACCTGGGGCGCGCCCGCCCCGAGCGCGAGGGTGCCGGTGGGCGCGATGGCGTCCTTTGTCCGCAGCGCGACGTAGCGCATTTCATAAGAGGTCATCTCCGCCCCGGCCCGGATGCCCATCGCATAGCCCGCGCCGGTGTTGTACGGCGAATACCATGTTTTATGTGAGGCGTCACCGGTATTATTCGGACGGTACAGCCCTGCGGCGCCGCCGGTGGCGATCAAAACCGCCTTGGCGTTCACGACATAGAATTTCCCATTGCGAAGCGAAAAACCCACGGCCCCGGTCACACGGTCTCCCTCGGTGAGCAGGTTCGTCACGACGACCCAGTTGTAGACCTTCGCCCCCGCCGAGCGCGCGGCCCGCGAAAGAATGGGCTTGAGCGACTCCCCGTTGATTTTAATATTCCAGCGTCCACGGGGAACATACTCCCCGTTGTCGTCGGACAAAATCGGAAGTCCCCATTTTTCGACCTTTTTGACACAGTATTCAAAGAGCTCCGACATGGATTGCACCAGGTCCTCGCGGATTAAACCGCAGGAGTCGGAGCGCACGTAGCGCACAAAGCTTTCCGGTGTTTCGCCTTTATTCAAATAGGCATTGATGGCGTTCATTCCGCCGGCGAGACAGCCGCTGCGGTCAATGTGTGCCTTTTCCAAAATGGTGACTTTGTACTGCGGAAAACGCTCCTTCGCCTCAACCGCCGCCATGCAGCCCGCCGTGCCGCCCCCGATAATCAGGATGTCTGTCTCGATCATTTGCCGCTCAATCATTTGCTCGTCTCACTCACTTTACAAATCGC
>JBHHXB010000137.1:0-6376 GCA_046756825.1 Nitrospiria bacterium
GGGTCGTTCACGCTGTTGATGGGGCCCTCGGGCTGCGGAAAATCGACACTCCTGAATCTTTTGGGCGGGCTGGATCGTCCGACTTCGGGAGAGATTTTTTTTGACGGAAAGGCCACGACCGCCTTGAGCGACGCCGAGTGGACGGCGCTGAGACGCGCCGACATCGGTATGATTTTTCAGTTCTTCAATTTGCTGCCCATGCTGACGGCGCTCGAAAATGTGGCGCTCCCCTTGCTGCTCCGCGGGGAGCCGCCGAACAAGGCGCGGGAATGTGCGCGGACAGCGCTTGAGGCCGTGGGACTTCGGCCGCGGCTCGGCCACCTTCCCGGCAAGCTTTCCGGGGGCGAGATGCAGCGCGTTGCCATCGCCCGCGCCGACGCCATTTCGCCAAAACTGCTCCTGGCGGACGAGCCGACTGGAAATCTGGATTCCAAAACGGGAAAAGATATTCTGGATCTCCTGTCCGCCCGGACACAGGAAGTCGGGCTGACGGTGCTGATGGCGACACACAGCCAAGAAGCCGTGGCTTACGCCGATCAAATCATCATGATGAAGGACAGCGAAATCAGCCGGATTGAAACGCGGCAAAAACGGCGGGCCGCACCATGACACAGCGCATCCTCCTTCAATTTATTTCCCTCCGCCACCTGATCCGCGAAAAACGCACGTGGCTGACATTGACCGGTGTGGCGCTCGGCATTTCAGTCTTCGTGTCCATCCGCATCGCCAATCAAAGCGTGCTGTCCGCCTATCATCAATCCGTGGACGCCTTTGCGGGAGAGACCACGCTGGAGGTCATCGGACGAAGCGGGCCCTTGGATGAAAACATCCTCATTGAGTTAAGAAAAGACCCCGATATTTTGAAGCTCGCCCCCGTCGTACAAGCCGTACTGCCAATGTCGTCGGAAAGCCGTGCGGAGAGAGAAATGGTGCTTCTGCTGGGCGTGGATCTGCTCGAAGAAGCGTCGTTTCGGCCCTTTGAAGTGGAGGGAAAAGAAGGCCGCTTCGATCTTGCCACAGCCTTTAACGCTCTTTTGAATCCCCGCTCCGTCCTCTTGAGCCGGTCCTTCGCAGAGCGGCACGGCCTGCAACCCGGCGACCGTTTTTCGCTCAGGAAAGAGGGCGCGCCGCTTGACTTTGAAGTGGGGGGGCTGATGAAGGGAGAAATGACGCAAACACGCGGCGGCAACATCGCTGTCATCGACATCGCCGCCGCCCAATGGCGTTTGGAGAAACTCGGCGTGCTCGACCGCATCGACTTAATCACGGCGGACGGTGTTCCGGTCGAGACTATTCTCTCACGCCTGTCCGGGCGGCTGGGGGATCAAGCCCTCGTCCGCCGTCCCAGACAGCGGAACCGGCAGATCGAAAACATGCTCTTCGCCTTCCAACTGAATCTGACGGCCTTGAGCGCGATTTCCCTGTTTGTGGGGCTTTTCCTGATTTACAACACCCTCCTCGTTTCTGTGGCGCACCGCAGAAAAGAGATCGGCTTGTTGCGTTCCCTTGGGGTGCATCGCGCGCAAACCTTCAAACTGTTCACCGTCGAAGGCGTCGTCATCGGCGTGTGCGGCGGCTTTTTAGGGGTACTCGCCGGGGCCCTGCTTGCGCGCTGGGTCGTTCAAATGCTTTCAAAAACCGTCACGGCCCTCTATGTCGCCATTCCCCCTTCGCCGCTCGCCCTGCCTCCTGCCCTGTTTGCCGAGGGCATCCTGATCGGTGTCGCGGTCTCGGCTTTTTCCGCCCTCTTTCCCGCGTGGCAGGCGGCGCGGCTGAAACCGCGCGAGGCCATGGAAGGCATCTTCGGCCCCGAGGAAGGCGGCATCGGCCACCGGCGTCTGTGCGTAATCGGCGGACTGCTCGGCCTTGTGTCATACTTCTTGTCGCGGCTTCCTATCGCCTGGGGTTTTTCGTGGAATGGCTATCTGGCCGCCGCCCTGCTGTTGATCGCCTTCTCCCTCATCGTCCCTTCCGTGGTCCTGCTGTTTTCAAAGGGCGTGCGCGGGCTGACACAGCAAACCGCCCCCTCGTGGCGCCTGGCGCAGGGACATCTGGAGCAGGCCATCCGCCGTAACGCCCCGACCATTTCCGCCTTCATGGCGGCATTGGCGATGATGATCAGCGTCGTCATCATGATCGAAAGCTTCCGAACCACCGTTGTCTTATGGATCGACCAAACCATTCAGTCCGACATCATCGGCTTTCCCGCCTCCTACATGATGAGCGACTCGGACGAAACCCTGCCCGCCGCTCTGTTCAACGGCATCACCCGTATGCCCGAGGTCAAGGCTGTGGACGGTTACCGCTCAAAAATCATCTCCTTTCGGGACGAACCTGTGGAACTGGTCGGGCGGGACCTCGCCGTCCACGCCGAACACAGCAAGTATCTGTTCCAAAAGGGCGATCCGGCGGCGGTCATTCATGAGGCGGTTGCAGAGCAAAAGGTGTTGATTTCGGAGGTCCTGGCGAACCGCTTTCATGTGAAGGAGGGCGATGCCGTGACACTCCCGACCCCCGAAGGCCCGTTCTCAACAACCATCGGCGGCGTGTTTTACGACTACGGTACGGACGGCGGGAAAATGGTCATCGACCGCGCCCTGCTTCGGACACATTGGCGCGATCACAAGATTGATGTGGTCGCCATTTATCTGAATGAAGATACGTCCCCCGAGGCCGTCCGCGAAAAATTGCTTGAGCAATGGGGAAATACGCAAGGACTGGTGTTTACGGTGCAGACCCGTTTCAAAGCGGAAATCATGGAGATTTTCGATCAGACCTTCCTCATCACCTATGCCCTGGAATGGATCGCCATCGTCGTCGCTCTTTTGGGAATCGCCAACACCCTCTTCGTCTCCATTCTTGAACGCAAGCGGGAAATCGGCATCTTCCGCGCCGTCGGCGCATCCAGGCCGCAGGTGCTGCGGGTCGTACTCGTCGAGGCCTTTTACATGGGTGTCATCGGCAACATTGTCGCCCTTGTCTGTGGGTTATTTTTGTCACTCATCCTTATTTTTGTGATCAACAAGGCCTCCTTCGGCTGGACGCTGCAATTTCATTTTCCGCCCGCCGTCATCCTGCATTCCTTTTTGTTGGCGATTGGCACAGCCCTCCTCGCAGGCTACTTCCCGGCGCGCAAGGCCGCCGAGACCGACCTAAGGGAAGCGATGGCCTATGAATAAATCTGGAATCACCGCCGTTTTTGTCGTAGGCCTTGCATTACTGCACGCCGCCGTCTTCGCCGAATCCGGCCGCTTCGAGAAGGCGCAGCCGGGCTATGTCTTCGACTTTCCAAGGGATCACGGCAGCCACCCGGATTATTTAATCGAGTGGTGGTATTTCACAGGCAATCTGACATCCGACGACGGCGCGCCCTACGGCTATGAGCTCACTTTTTTCAGACGCGGCATCGACAATGCACAGGCGGATGAAAATCCTTCGAAATGGGTCGTTCGGGATATTTATCTCGCCCACTTCGCTATAACCGACATTGAGGGCAAAACATTCTACTACGATGAAAAAATGAGCCGCGCGGCCCTCGGTAAAGCGGGCGCGAAAGAAGACGACATGCGGGTATGGATCGACCGTTGGTCGGCCACGCGGGACGGCGAAACCATGCGGCTTTCGGCGGGGGATGAACAATGGCGTTTGGATTTGACGCTCAGGCCGCTGAAGCCGCTCGTCATTCAGGGCGAAGGAGGGATCAGCAAAAAGGGAGAGGAGGCGGGCGCGGCCAGCCATTATTATTCCTTCACCCGTCTTCAAACAGAGGGCACGCTGGTCGTCAACGGGGAAAAGACCGCCGTTTCGGGTTTAAGCTGGATGGATCACGAATTCGGGAGCGCCTTGCTCGGCGAAGCACAGGTGGGATGGGACTGGTTTTCCATTCAACTCGACGACGGCAGCGAGTACATGTTCTATCAAATCCGCGAGAAAGACGGAAAAAAGGCTCCGGTGTCCGGCGGCACGGCCGTTTCGCCCGGCGGCGCAAAACGCCACCTCGCAGCAAACGATTTCAGACTCAGCCCGCAAGCCTTTTGGAAAAGCCCCGGCACTGGGGCAAACTATCCTCTAACATGGGAAATCGCCGTACCCTCCGAAGGGCTCCGCCTTAAGGCAAAACCCGCCCTCGAAGACCAGGAATTGGTGACAGACAAAAGCACGCGCGTCATCTACTGGGAAGGTGCCAGTATCTTCACTGGAGAAAAAGCCGGGCACCCCGTCACGGGCAAGGGTTATATCGAACTCACGGGCTACGCCGGACGCTTAAGCAGCAAATAAATCTACTACATTTCAAGCATCAGCTTTCCCGCATCGACCGTCACCTTATAGGTCTTGAGGGATTTTTCACCACGAATGACATTTAACAATTGGATGCCGGGAGGGAAATTCGCCCAATCAACGACTGCGCCCGTGCGGATATCGAAACGTGCGCGGTGAAAGGGGCATTGAATTTTGTCTCCATCCACGATTTTGCCCTTTCCCAAGGGGGCGACCAGGTGTGTGCACCTGTTTTGCGTGGCGTAAAAACCGTCCTCGAGATGAAAAACCAATACCTTTTCTCCGTTGACTTTCACCGCCTTCTTTTCATTTACCGGAATCTCTTCTTTCGAACAAACAGGATGCAGAGCCATTTTCATTCTCCTTTCCGTTGAGTCCGTTTTAAATAAACCATTGTTATCATTTCAGAACGTTTATTATGCACAACACATCAAAAATCTCAATCGTCAACACATTGATTGGCTCGAGTGCGGCTCGAAAAAAGACCAAATCATCATCATGGATCACTTGAGTTTTATGTTCCGTCGTGAATCAAGAAGAAGGAACAGGGCGATGCAGTGTGATTTCGCAGCCCGATAAAAACTCAAATGCGTCGAGATATCTGAGCGCGTCCGCCATCGTCGTCCCCCACACATAGAGACCGTGTCCCCGGATGAGAAAGCCGTGGCAGCGGACACCCGGCGTTTCCAAATAGTTTTCCACGTTTTCTGACAAGGCCTTCACGTCCCGCGCGTTTTCAAAAATCGGGACGATCAGTTCTGTGTCGTGCGCGGAAACACCGCGAAAGGTCTTGAGCATTTCGTAGTCTTTCAAAATAAGCTGAGACTGTCCTTTCAACATCCGGCTTAAAACCGTGCTGTTGTGGGAGTGGATATCCAGAATGGCCCCGGTTTCGCCGAATCTCCGGTAAAGCAGGGTGTGGAGCACGGCTTCGGGAGCAGGCCTGCCCTTTGTCAAAGGCTTGCCGTCAAAATCCACGGCCACGACATCCTGTTCTTTCAGCTTTTCCTTGTCGCGGCCAGCCTGCGTGATACCGTAGGCCGTCTCGTTGATGCGCATCGAAAAACTCCCGCCGGACGCGGGCGCAAGACCCCGCCGGTACAAAACGGGACCGACCGTTGCAATCTCCTTGGCAACTTCCTTAAATTTCAATTCCGAAAAAAAATCCATCGTCTCCCCTCACATACGCCTGGTTCAGGTCAAATCAGAGTGACACCGGCCTTAAGCCTTGATCAACGTCCACAGACCGATGCCGATAAAACCCGCGCCCGCAATATAATGGAGAAGTTTCTCACCCACGTATCGGGAAATCAGCCCTCCCGCCAGGACCCCGATGGCCGATGAAACAATCAGCGCCGTTGACGCCCCTAAAAAGACCGTCCACCGGCTCACCCCCTTATCCGAAGCGTACAACATGGTCGCAAGCTGTGTTTTATCACCGAGCTCCGCGATAAAGACAGAAGTAAACACCGTCAGCAGTATTTTAAAATCCATTGATCATCTTTCCCGGGTTTGCATCATGTTAAGACATGGCCTCAATATCGCGCATCCGTTTCGACGCCAAAACGTAGCACGGGCATTGTAGTACACGAAGTGGTGACTTCAAAACACTGCAGTCGATTTCCGGTATCATACGCCATATTTTAGTTCGTTCGTGAAGGGCCTCCGACGGCAAAGCCCCATCGAAATTCAATACTTGATTACGATCGATCTTTTTCCAGCATACACCGCTTTCCGAACCGGGGAGCCTTCCGGAAATCCGGCGTATTTTACGTGGCGAGACCCAGTGCTTTTTGGATCAATTGCGACGCCTCGGGGGAAAGCGTCAGTGATAACGCCGCTTCGTGGGCACGGGGGCTCATTTTTTTCCATGTCTTTTGGATAATGGGGATCATTTTTTCCTCCGAAACGGTTTTTGAAAAATCCGCGAAATAACTCTCCAAAAAGACAAGGCAGATCACATCCTCCATTAACTGCATTTCAGGGTCGGATTTCAGATGTTTTTTCAGCAACAAGCCCTCGACACGGGTAATCGTTTCGCTGTCATACCCGATGTCCCGCAGAATACCCGCCGCTTTTTCGGCATGAAAGCGGTTTA
>JBHHXB010000138.1:0-6292 GCA_046756825.1 Nitrospiria bacterium
GGCGGCGCGAAACTCAGCGGGAAGGCTGGACCCTACGGCATCGGCACGCTCTACATGGAAACGGAGAGGGATAAGGAACACCCCTCCGAGCGCTTCGGCGTCGCGCGGCTTTCACGGGATCTGGGCCTGCGCTCGAATGTCGGGTTGATCGTGACGGAGCGGAAGGCGAAAAACGGCCCGCGCAAGGAAACCCTCGGGCTCGACGGCGTCTTCGCACCCCATCCCAGCCTAAACACCAATGCGTTTTGGCTCTCATCGAACAGCAAGGATCCCGCGGAAAAGGGAGATGCCTCTTTCGGCGAAATCGACTGGCGCGATCCCTTTTGGCGAATCAAGCTGAATCATTTGCGCATCGACGAACACTTCGATCCGGCCCTGGGCTTTGTGCGGCAGCCCGATCTGCGCGAGACCTTCGGATTCGTGGATATCCGGCCCCAGCCCAAAGACGGTATCGTCCGCGAATACGGCTTTAAAACAGAGATGACCTACCAAGGCGACGCGAGCGGCAACTTCCTCTATCAAAGCAATTACAACCGCGTGCTGGCCTACTTCCGCTCCGGTGATTTTCTGCTCATCAGCGTGGATCCGCAGCGGGAACGGCTGCCCGAGGATTTTGACATCCGGCCGGGGATTACCATCCCGAAGGGCACCTACGAATACACCCATACCAACATTATTTTCAACAGCGACACACGGCGATCACTTTCAGGGACCTTCGATCTTCTATGGGGCGGACAATACGGCGGGCGCAGAACCTCGCTTGAAATCACGCTGACAGCGGCCCCGAAAGAAGGCGTGAAAATCGGCACGGGCTGGGAGGTCGATTGGATGCGTCTGCCTGAAGGCGATTTCTCCGCCCAGATTCTCAAGGCGGACGCATCATGGTCGCTCAGCAACCGCCTGCTGCTTCAAGGCCTCTTTCAGTGGGATAAGGAAGCACACTCAACGGCGGCAAACTTGAGGCTTTCGTGGGAATATCTGGAACGGAGCTGGTTTTATTTCATCATCAACCCGGCGCGTCAACGGGATGGGAACACGCTGTCCGTCCTGACCAAGCTCACGTTTCAATGGGAGCCCCGATAAGAAGAGAGATCGAATTTCGAGAAGCCGGGGCAGGGAAAAAACAGGTCGCTTAATCGTGAATGATCGCCCCGAAACCGAAGCTGAAGCGGGGGCCGCCGTCCAGGTAATCGCTCATGTCCGGGGCCCACAGATGGAGATGTTCCTTCGCGAGAACGGGATAACGGCGCTCCGCCTCGCCGATTTTTTTTGCCTTGCTTCCCCTTACAACCCCCACGACGGTGACGCGCCGTCCGCTCTTGTAAATGGCCGGATCTAAAAATACGGTGTCGGCAAGAAAAAAGCGGCCCAGGGATGCGTCGGTCAGACGCGGGGCCCGTCTGGCATTCAAGGGCTTTTGAAGGATTTCCACTTCCGATCCGCCCTCAAAAACATGGATTTCGATGATTTCACCGCCCAGCAGAACCCGCTTCCCAAGGTACTGGCCCGGGTTTTTCATGAGGTCTTCAAGGACAATAGATTTGTCGATTTTGGCATCAATGTCATCCGGAATAATCTTCGGGCCGCAGGAGGCCAGAAATAACATTAGAATATAGAAAAGGCCCAATCGGAGCGGGCCAACGCGGCCGAACCTCCAAGACAATGACCACTTGCCGTTATTGCGTGTATTCATGAGGGGACTCCCGATTCTGTTTTGTCCGCCGGCATCAAGCAGGCCTTCATGAGATCACGCCACGTTACAATCCCTTCGACATGGCCCTGACTCGACACAACAGGAAGACAGGAAACCTTTTTCTCCAGCAAGAGGGCAATGGCCTGATGGACATTTTGATGCTTCATGATCGTCACGGGTCTACGGCTCATGATTTGGTGCGCCCGTTTATTCATCGTCGCCTCATCCCGTGACAGTTGGGAAGGGGTGCCGACAAAGGGGCTCATATACCTGAGAATGTCATGATCTGAAATAACACCCGACAACCTGGCCCTCTCCACAACCGGGACATGATGAAATTCCACCTTCTTGAATATGCCGTAAATGGTTCTAAGCGTGTCATCCATGTCAACGGTGACGACCTTGCGGGTCATCACCGTACGAACCTCCATCAAGCCATCCATAATCCTTATCGCGTCCCGAGCCATTCTCAATCCATCATATTTTTATTATTATATCAACTTCTTTTAAGCGGTGATTTCAAAATACCGTTAAATCCTTAACAAATTCCGGAATTTGGAAATGAAACATCCAAAATCCCCAAAACCGGAAAACATCGGGGCATATCCCCCACCCATATCGCCAAAACGCCCCAAAAACGCTATGTAGTCTTGGCATACCATTTGCAAATTTATCTGATAGAATTGAAATAAAACCTCGTAAAAACAAACGGGATTCATGACAGGGAGGGCGAAAAAATGAACTTAAAAGTCGTTCTAAAACCCAGTGACCAAGGAGGTTTCAGAGCCTTTGTACCGAACCTGCCCGGGTGCGACCGCCGGGGCATGAACGAGGAAGAAGCCCTGGCGAATGTGAGAACTGCCGTTTTGCAGCACTTTGGCATCGAGGAGGTGCTGCACGCGCCGCATGGATATCCATACGATTTCAGCCGGATGGGCAATAACAACTTGCTTTTCGGATAAAAACCGAACGGCGAACAAAGAGTACTGCTTCAAACAATGGAGGCAACAATGAGCGAGGAAAAAAAATTCGCGACCCTGACAACACTGGCGGGATTATCCTTGATGATGTTTGTCATCTGGGTGGCCGGGTTTTTCGCGCAGACGCTCCCTCAATTGACACCCTAAAGCCCGTCACACCTTTTCGGTTTCGAAGATTTATGGAACACAGGAAGCCGGACGCCCCACAAGCATCGCCCGCTACGCCACACCGGCGGAGATTTAAAACATATCTCTCCGGAACACATTTCTAAAACGCAGTATCATTTTCTTCAAAAAAGCAAAAAAATCGCATTTAAAGCTTTTCCAAAGCCAGTTCAAAGGCAACGGAAGGCATGCCGATTTGCCAGGCCTCCAATACAGTAGGGTGGAATTCGCCGATTAAGCCCACTTCACCCGAAACCGTCCGGATTTTTCCAAATCGGCCCGAAATAAAACTGGGATGAGACGTCGGATCCAGTTGACAGGAGAGGCTCAGCCGTGCGAAAAGGGCTTCCAAGACGGCGTGCAATTCTGAAAAATTGGCTGTGGGGTGCGCGATCAACGCCGCCAAGTGGACTGCAGTTTCGCTGTGATCGGGCGCATCCGGCGCAAGCCGGGCCACCTCCCCTGCCTCAAAAAGTCGATGAGGGTAAAAGGCCTTGGAACTCGCCCCCTCAACCCGCAACAGGGCGGGCAGGAGCCACGAGCGCAGCAGAGAAAACCGCTCCGTCATGGGGTTCTCAATTTGAAGAATCTGGGTTTCCGGGCGACCGCCGTCATCGTCATTCAGGGCCATCCGTTCAATAAAATCCTCTGGCGATCCCAGGATATTGGAAACCACCTCCTCGAAGCCAAAACCGGTCATCGCCTGCCGCAGATCATCCGAAAACCGCTCGATTTCAGACAAGCCCCCCACAGTAAAGGTGGCAGGGAGGACGGGATCAAAAGAATCATAACCCCGCGAAATCGCGAAATCCTCGACCACGTCGATGGCATGCATCAAGTCATCCCGGTAGGGCGCGGCCCGCACCGTCATCTTTTCACCATCCGTCTCCACGCCGAGGCCATAGGACGCAAGCCGCGCGGCCGCCTCATCCGCCGTCACCGCCTCTCCCAACACGCGATTCAGTTCCGATAACGAAAGCGCCACCGGCACAGAGAGATCGTACGGCGTTTGAAAGACAGCGCCGAAATCCGTCTCCCGCGCATAGTCCAGCGCCACCGGCTCAATTGCCGCTCCCCGGTCGGCCAGGTTCACGGCGAAGATGTTGATCGCCACGGTCACCATCCGCAGATCCGTCCCCGTCACCTCCACGAACAGTTCGGAATCACCCGCTTCCACCTCGCCCAGAACACGGCTGTTGATGATAGGGGGAAAAGAAAGGATCTCCCCCGTGGCATCCCTCAGAATCGGAAAGCGCTTCGCATCCGCCAAAGTATGGGCGTAGGCCCTGCCCTTCGGATGTTCAGCGATAATCTCTTTGAGACTCATCGGCGTTTCAAAGCCTAAGGGGACAAAGGCCGTGGACTCGGGATCCACCAGATCGTAGTGCACTGGAAAGTTAATTTTTTTCAGGCGATACAGGCCGATCGAAACCATCTGCCGGTTGCGGCCAAAGCTGTCGGCGAGTTTTTCCTGGGTTTGAATCAATTGCTCCAGGATGGGTTCCGTGACGGTCAGGCCGCGCGAGACACAGGCGGCAAGATAGGGACGAACTGCCCCCACCGCGCCGGAAATCATCACCCGGCCTGCGGACTGGGCTGTGGGGTCAAAAAATGGATAGGCCGAAGACCAGTTTTTTTCTGCGGGTCGAACCTGCCGCGCGATGCCCTCCGGCGACCAGAGATCCGGCCGGTTTGTGTCGTTCAATTCAATCTTGGCGGAATCGGTCTCCCGCGCAAAGTCCTTGACCTCTCCCTTCACCTTTTCAAGCAGCGTTTCCAGCTTTTCCTGATCCAGTTTTTCTTTCAGGAGCGATTCGAAATCGCTGAGCATAACTTCAATCGTCGGCATTGCTTATTGTTCCATCCGGTTGACATGCTGCTTCTCTCGGATCAAGCCTAAGTCGGCGGAAAACAAGTCCCGGATATCCGAAATCCCAAGAGCGATCATGGCCATCCGATCCAGCCCCAAACCCCAGGCGATGACGGGGACATCCACGCCCAGCGGCCCGGTGACCTCCGGCCGGAAAAGACCTGCCCCACCGAGTTCCATCCAGCCCAATTCGGGATGGCGGACATGCATTTCCACGGAGGGCTCGGTAAAGGGGAAATAGGCGGGCAGGAATTTGATTTCCTCGGCCTTGGCCACCTCCTTGGCGAAAAGCGTGAGCAGCCCCAAGAGCGTTCTAAAGTGAATCTCCTCACCCAAAACAATGCCCTCCACCTGAAAAAAATCGGGCGCGTGCGTCGCATCGACTTGATCATAGCGAAAGCAGCGAGCAATGGAGAAATATTTTCCGGGGCACATCGTCCCATTGCCCAGCGTCCGGGCGGACACGGAGGTACCCTGGCTGCGCAGAATCAGGCGGCGGGTCCGCTCCGTGTCGAAGGCGTAGCCCCAGCCGCGCGAGCCGCTCTCTCCCCCGTTTTCATGCGCGGCGGCTACGCGGTCCACCACGGCCTTGGGAATGCTCTGGTCGTGCGGCATACCTTTTACAAAATAAACATCGTGAATTTCACGCGCGGGGTGAAACTGCGGCATGAACAGCGCATCCATGTCCCAAAACTCGCTCTCGACCAGGGGGCCGCGCATCTCGCAAAACCCCATGGAGACAAACTTCGCCTTCACTTGATCCAAGAAGGCCTTGTAGGGATGCAACGCGCCGCCGCCGATGCGGGCAGGCGGAAGCTGAATATTATACTTGCGAAAGACCTTGCCCCGCCAACGGCCTTCCTTCAACATGTCCGGCGTGAGCGCGCCCAGGGCTTCCACCGGCTCTTCCGAGACGATCTTCGGGTAAAGCGAATCGAACAACGCCGTTTTTTTGTAGCTGCGACTGACTTCCAAGTCGACCCGAAAAATACCCTTCGACGGACTCCGTTTGCGATGATGGGCGTCGATGATGGCTTGTTCTTCCAACGAGAATTCAGAAAGCGCGGCGTAATTGTCCTTCTTGTTTAGCGCATCAATCACGTTTTGAAGGGCCTGAAAATCAGACAAACGGCTTTCATCCGAAATTATAAATTGCCCGCCGGTCACAACCGAAACCGCGCTGCTGGCCTTCAGCGCACCAATCGCACGGCTTTTTTCCTCGGCCTCCAGATCCGTCCGCTGCTGCAATTCACGAATCGGCACCTGTCCCCGCTTCAGAATGTCCTCCGCCATGCGCAGGGGCGGATTCTTGTCTGCGGCGTAGCGCTTGCCAATGTCCGTCAAACGCACCATCGCGTCGGATTTTTCGTCGCTCACGACGATAATTTCTTTCGCCAGCAGCCATTCGATGGCCGTCGAAATTTGTGAAAGACTTAAGTCAGAAATCCCGGAAAGAGTCTGTTTATCAAGCGTCTTTTGTTCAGAAAAGACATTTAAGATCTGCTTTTCAAGCGGATGCAGTCCGCCCGCCAAGTGAGAAAGCGCGGTCTCGTCGATCAACGGGAGGCCTCCTTTCGCAAAGCC
>JBHHXB010000139.1:0-6266 GCA_046756825.1 Nitrospiria bacterium
CCGGGGGAGTCGGAGCGATGGGGCTGGCTGGCCGACGTTGTCCGGGAAACCTTCGGGGCCTTTGGCTTTTCGCCCATTCGGACGCCCATTTTAGAGCGAACGACCCTTTTTAAACGCGGCATCGGCGAAACCACGGACATCGTGGAAAAAGAGATGTACACCTTTGAGGATTGGGACAGCAAACCGGTCACCCTTCGTCCCGAAGGCACCGCATCGGTTGTCCGCGCCTTTCTGGAGCACCGCCACCAAATGCCGCACCTTCCTGTGAAGCTGTACTACCAGGGGCCGATGTTCCGGCACGAACGCCCGCAAGCCGGACGGCTGAGACAGTTTCACCAAGTCGGCGCGGAAATCATCGGCGATATCGACCCCAGGCAGGATATCGAACTGCTCTCGCTCCTCGCCCATTTTTTCAAACGGATTGGGCTGACCGATCTGACCCTCGAAATCAACAGCCTCGGCTGCGCCGTCTGCCGCCCGCCGTATCGCGAAGCCCTGCGTGATTTTTTCAAGCCGGAGCTGGCCACCCTTTGCGAGGACTGCAACCGCCGTTTTCACAGCAATCCCCTGCGTATCCTGGATTGTAAAAAAGAACCCTGCAAAGCGATGACAAAAGACGCTCCGGCCTCTTCGGAGCATCTTTGCTCCGAATGCGATGCCCACTTTAAAGCCGTCCGTCAAGGCCTTGATGCCCTGGAAATTTCCTATCAGCACTCCAGACACCTCGTGCGAGGGCT
Organism: Nitrospiria bacterium; assembly: GCA_046756825.1. Taxonomy (GTDB): domain Bacteria; phylum Nitrospirota; class Nitrospiria; order SBBL01; family JAADHI01; genus JAADHI01. The sequence goes on from JBHHXB010000139.1 coordinate 738, forward strand.
TGACTATTACACCAAAACGGCCTTTGAAATGACAACACGGCACTTGGGCGCGCAAAACGCCGTGGCCGCGGGCGGACGCTACGACGGGCTTGTCGAGGCACTCGGCGGGCCTTCAACCCCCGCCATCGGTTTTGCTTTGGGCATGGAGCGCTTAATACAGCTTCTGCCGGAGGGGGAAAATAGTTTTCGTCCCCTGAAACTTTTTATCGCGCCGCTGGGGGAGGCCGCCGGTCAATTGCTTTTCCCGATTCTTTACGCGCTTCGAAAAAAAAATCTCCGTTGCGAAATCGGAAATTCGGGGACCGGGCTCAAGAAACAAATGAAGCAGGCGGACCGGCTTGGCGCGGCATATGTGCTCATCGCCGGAGATGAGGAAATGGCAACGCAAAAAACCGTGCTGCGCAATATGAACACAAAGGAACAGACAGAGCTTGAACTGGCTGATCTCGTCAATAATGTTCTCGCAGCGATCCAGGCATAGCCCTTCCCTTTCGCCGCCGACGACGATCCAGCACGTCCTCTTCCAGGCGCGGATACTCGACGGTTTTCTCGGGTTTGTAACCCGTGATCATCGACTTGATCAGGTTTTCGCCATGCGCCAGACTGGACAGTAAGACACCCCCGATATGGAAGCCCACCAATAATACGACCAAGCCCGCTAAAAACTCATGCACTTCTTCCAGCACCTCGATCCAGAAATGACCGGCACCGGCGAGAAACCCGGCAAAAGGCCCGGCTGATTCTTCGCCGCCATAGATCCCAAGACCGGAAAGGCATACAAGAAGCAGCGTGATCATCAGGGTAATGACCATGCTGCCGCCGGCCGGTCCGTGTCCGAGGTAGCGCTTCGCACGGCAGGTGATCAGATTTTTCAAGTAATTCAAAACCACCCGGGGCGGGTACAAAAATTCCGAAAACCGCGCATACTTCGGACCGATCAAGCCCCACACCACGCGAAACAAAAGCAATGACAAAACGGCGTAACCGGCCAGAACGTGGAATCCTAAAAAGTCGTCCCCCGTCACAAAGGTGATCAAAACAAAACACACCAGGCTCCAGTGAAAAATTCTCACCGCCGGGTCCCAAACCTTGACTTCCCCTTCATGCGTTTTCATGAACTCCCCCTTTTTTCACTCCTCCGCCAAGTCGTTTCTGCCCCGACTGCACCAGTAACGCACCCCTTCCGCTTCGAGGACGGATTCGGCCTCCTCGCCGTGCAGCATGGCCAGCGTCGAAAGAAACCCCGCCTCTGTGCAGGTGTTCGCCGCGACCGTCATGGAATGAGGCGCGTTTTCCGCGGGCCAGCCCGTGCGCGGATTCAGGATATGGCCGTAGCGTTTTCCGTCTTTCAATAAAAATCGCTTTGAATCGCCGCTGGTCGCCACCGCGCCCTGCCGGACTTGAATGACCTTTACGGCGCTACGACGCGGATCGTCATTTTCTATGCCGATATTCCAGGGCTGACCGTCCCGCCTCTTCCCCCCCGCCACCGTGTCTCCGCCCAGGTTGACCAGGACCGCCGGAGCGAACTTCTCGCGGAGCAGCCGAAAAATACAATCCACCGCGTATTCCTTTCCGATGCCGCCCAAGTCGATCTCCATGCTTTCGGGCACTCGAATCACGGGAGGCGTCCACGACACCTTCTCCCATCCGATCAAGGGGAGGATCTTTTCGACTTGCCTCTGCGTCGGGATGCGGTTACTGCCGTCAAATTTCCAAATACGGCGTAACACACCGGAGGTAATGTCGAACATCCCCTCACTGATTTCATGGCACTGGTGCGCGAAATTAAGAAGCTGCGCGCATTCCTCATCCACCACCACAGCCGCCCCCTTGCCGTGATTGATACGGTCAATGATGTTTCCCTTGCGGTAGCGGCTGAATTTTCGCTCGATACGCCAGGCCTCACCGGCGGCCAGCCTGAGCATCTTTTTTGCGAGCACCTGCTCATCCGTATCCACCAATATCTCGCAATCACAGGCCATCGCCTGAAAACGCCCGGCCCAGCAATTTTCCTTTTGCACCAACTGGGTCGGGCGCGGCGCGAGTGAAGGCGTCGGGTCGTGGCGTAACGGTTTTTTTTGCTCTCGTTTCAAAACGCATACTGAATTTGAATGATGGTTGCCTGTAAATCCGGGAAAAGATCCTGATTTTTCTGCAGCCCGATGGCCGTGTCGTGACTGCTGTTGCCGTCCTGCATGTAGTATTCCAGTCTCACAAGCAGGGAGGACTCGTCGCGGAAATCCCAGCCATAGGTGAAGCCGACCGTGATGGCTTTAAATTCGGCCAGACGGTAATCCGCGCTGGCCTCTGCGGGAAGCGGGGCTCCATTCGTCACCCCCACGCGATAGAAATCGGCTTCCGACTGTTGATAATAACGGACGTGCGGTTCCAGAAAATGCTTGGGCATCAGTTTCCAGCGATAGGTCAAATCCAGGGTATGCGAGAGAATCCCCCAATCGTCCGTGAAAAAACGATAGGATGCGCCGATGATGTCGCGGGAAAGATGATAGCGTGTCAGCCAATACAGGCTGTGCTTCATGCGGTTGTCCGGTCTGTTTTCAAAAACATAGTCCACTGTCGAACCGGTACCGCCATCGACCCGGCTGATGAGTTTAAACGGGTCCGTGTGATATCCAGAAGACTGCGAAAGTGAATAATTGAGCTGCATCAGGGTCTGGCGGTTGACAACCTGTGTCACGCCGGCAATGGCGTCAATGACTGTTCTGGAGTCGCTTTGACCGTCGCGCGGCTGGGGCGTGCCCGCGGGAGCCATGACGCCAAAGGGCGTGGGAACTCCACCGTGCGGTTCAATGGTGTCGAATTCCCCGGCGAGGCCGAATGTTAGCGTCGTGTTGCGTTGGTTAAAATCCCGCGAAACCGACCCATTCAACCCAATCGACTTGAAATCAAACTCCACAGAGACATTCGCGCCAACTGTCGCCTTGGTCAGCCGATCCAGGGGCTGAGTCCACGACCCGCTTAAGGCCACGCGAGTATCGATAAAGGTGTCATCCAGGGGGGTCTCGCCGGGGGCGATGGTGTATTCGCCGTTGCCAGAAGGCCGGGTAAAGGTTTGCGGGACATCGCTGGGGGTCGCGCCGTTCGGCGTGGCGCCGGTGAGGGCATCCACCACGAGTTTAAAATTGGCGAAACGGTCTCCGGCAAATTCCTTGCGCGCATTGATGACGGGCTCGAACGCGGTCACGCGGTTGTCGGATTCCTGATAAAAGAGGATCGACGTGTCGATGTCCCAGCCTTCAAATTCTCCGGCAGAGGCCGCCGTTGCCGCGCCAAAAAGGGACAGGGTGGCCGCCGCCAGTTTGGATTTTAACCGTCTGGTTTTTTTAATTGCACCCACAACCGCCTCCGCCATAGCTGCGTCCGCCACTCGACGCCTCCTTGCTGAAATAAATATGATCGTCAAATGAAGACTGAATCGGGTTGGGGTCCAGCTCCATGCCTTTTTGCGCCATCAAATCATGCTCCCAGGGTTTGACCCCCATGCCCGCGCAGCCGCTGGCCAAGGTCACAAGAAGCAACAGAAAAGATAGTTTATATTGAATTGGTTTCATAGTCCCTCTCATTTACAGTATTGAACGCGTTTCAGTACGCCTCTATTTCTTTAATAAGACCTGAAGTTCTTGTTCATAGAGTCCCTGCATCGCGGGGATATACCCGATATGTCGATGACGAATCACGCCGTTGCGGTCGATAATGTAGGACATGGGCATGCCCGCCAATTGGTACTTGTCGGCCAATGTGCCGGAGGGATCAAACAAGACCGGGAAAGTAGCGGGATGTTTTTTCAAAAAGGCCTCGGCGTGCGCCTTCTTTTTATCCACATTGATCGTAATGACCTTCAGGCCCATCTTTTCATATTTCATCTGCATGGCCCGCATCCACGGAAAGGATTTTTTACAGGGGCTGCACCACGAGGCCCAAAAGTCCAGATAAACCACTTTGCCGCGATACTGCTCGGCGTTGAACAAGCCATTTTCAGAAATCGCCTCACCGCCGGGAAGGGCGATTGCGGAGGCATTTTGAAGTGTTGCAAAAAAAACTGCAACCGCAAGCAAACCCAGTACAGTATTTTTTTTAGTTGTCTTTAAATTCATGTTCATCATCGCGCCCTCTCATTGTTGAATTAAGAATAAAAGCCTCTCTCTGTCTTTAAACGCCATTTGGCTTATTCACGCACCCAAAAAGCGATCAAATTGTGATCGGGGTCTCGAAGCCACTGAAAACACCCCCGATTCAGCCCCAGATCCACCCGCTCGCCTTCCAATCTTCCACCCAGGGCCTCCGCCTGCTGGATCGCGCGTTCGAGTGAGTCCACATGAAAATAAATCACGGGAGCTGTTTCCGCCCTGTTTTCGGCGCGTGTTTTTCTCAGGCCGCCGATGAATGTGCCGTCTACTTCGATCATCCAATAATTCATGATCTCTTCCCGCATCAGCTTTTGAAACCGCCAGCCGAGCACCCCGTTGTAAAAGGCTTTTGCCCGGTCAAGATCCGCGACAGGGAGATCAAACCAGTATGTTCTTCCGACCGTTTTTTCGTTCATCTTTTTCCAATCCGGCGCATGCGTATTGACCGCCCCGTACGAATTTATTGACCGATGACCCATCCGAAACCGACCTCTGTAAAATACGTGGTGAGCTGTGTGAGCGAGTTCGTGAAAATCATGATGCCGACGGCCACGAGAAATGCGCCGCTGACCCGCGAAATCCAGTTCATGTAGCGGGCCGTCTTCTTGAAATAAACAAGGAAGGATTGTATGCCAACCGAGGAAAGCAACAGAGGGAGGCCGAGCCCGAGGGAATACATCCCCAGGAGTTCAACCCCGGTGAGCACCGAGCCCGATGTGCTGGCATAAACAAGGATCGAGCCCAGGATCGGCCCGACACAGGGTGTCCAGCCCGCGCCAAAGGCGACGCCGATGGCATACGACCCCGCATAGCCCGCCGGACGGCTCTTAAAATGAAACCGCACATCCCGCGACAAAAAGACCAGCTTGAACACGCCCATGATATAGAGCCCGAACAGAATGATCAGCACCCCCCCGATCTGCCGAATCAGGGCCTGGTTCATTAAAAAGAATTGTCCGATATAGGTCGTTGAGGCTCCCAGTAACGTGAAGATGGTCGAAAAGCCCAGGATGAACATCACGGAATTTTTGATGGCGATTTCCCGCATCCGCCGCTTGTCCTGCGATGTGGTCAAATCTTCGAGCGAAAGCCCGGTAATATATGAAACATAGGAAGGCACCAGCGGCAGAACACAGGGAGAAACAAATGATAAAAGCCCCGCCGAAAAAGCAATCATGAATGAAATCTGGGTTGTCGGTTCCATGGTTATCCTTTTTGTTTTGATCCCAAAAAAAGGGATGACGTTTCTTTTTACTTAATGCTGTACTCAGCTTATCCGCTGTCTTGTAGAGCGGCAAGCCGCTTTTGGGTGAACGGGGTAAAAAAAAAGGCCGGACGCGCATCATGCCGTCCAACCCTCAAATTGTGCTGTTTGGCG
>JBHHXB010000140.1:0-6180 GCA_046756825.1 Nitrospiria bacterium
CTGGACATGGGCGCGCTGCCCAAAATCACCAAACTCCTCGCCACACTTTGATTAACCCCTCCCCTCGGGAGAGGGGTGGAACGAGGACAGGATTTACCCGTAAGTCTGTTTTTAACGTGGAGAGGATGAAATGGCTTCTGAAAGCGCGCATCAACAGGTCTCCTCTCAAGACGATCCACCTCAAATCGCCTATATCATGAAGGAATACCCGCGTCTTTCCGAGACCTTCATTGCCAACGAGGTCGCCCTGCTCGGAAAAATGGGACTGCGGATTCGGGTTTATTCCGTTAAGAAGCCCTCGGCGAACTCGAAACAGCATGCCACGGCAAGCGCGACCCGCTCCAAAGTGGTCTATCTCCCCTCGGTCACCTCTTTGTCGGGAAGCAGTTTATTGGGGTGGCTCCGGGTCAACCTGCCCAGGTTTGTGAAAAGCCACCTCGGTTTATTGAAGCGCCGACCGGGGGCCTATCTGTCCGCCTGGCTTGAGGTTGCGAGTATGACGCTCCGCTATCGGGCCCGCTTTTTTGAAAAACCGAAAAAGGCCTTTATCAAAGAATTTCTCCAGGCCGGTTATATCGCACGGCAGATCCTGGCCTCGGAGGGGATTCGCCACTTACACGGTCATTTCTGTCATGGATCGACCACGATTACAATGTTTGTGAGTCAACTCACGAAGATCCCCTTCAGTTTTACCGCGCATGCGAAGGACATCTATCTCCCGAAACTCAATCCGGGAGATTTGCTCAAAAAAAAGATCAGGCGGGCGAAGTTTGTCGTGACCTGCACCGGGGCAAACCAGGCCTATCTGAGCCAACTCTGTGAGGGAAGCCGGCCCGTCCATACAATCTATCACGGGCTGGATACCCGTGTTTTTAAGGCGGCCACGCGGGACGAACGACACGAAGAAAAACCGATAATTTTATCCGTGGGGCGTTTTGTCGAAAAAAAAGGGTTTATCCACCTGGTGAAAGCGTGCAAGATTTTAAAAGACAAGGGCTATGATTTTCAGTGCCGGATTGTGGGTGAGGCGGATGAGCAGACAGAAGTGATTGAAACCTTGATCCGGGAATTGGAATTACAAGGACACCTCTGCATCGAAGGCGGTGTGACGCAGGAGGCCTTGCGCGCGATATACAATGAATGCTCCATTTTTGTGCTCCCCTGTCAGATCGTGAATAACGGCGACCGCGACGGCATTCCCAATGTCCTGGTGGAAGCCATGGCGATGGAGGTTCCGGTGGTGTCGACCGCCATCTCGGGCATCCCGGAACTCGTTGAAAACGGGGTCGACGGGCTGTTGACACCGCAGAAAGACGTCCCCGCCTTGGCGGAGGCGCTTGAAACCTACCTTAAAGACCCGACATTGAGGGTGAAGCTTGGCCGGGCCGGACGGGAAAAAGTGCTCAGGCTGTTTGATTCAGAGAAAACGAATATCGCCCTGAAAGACCTGTTCATGGCCTGTGTTGAACGGAGGCAGACCTTTAGATGACAACACTTGAAACAAATAACGTCGCGCGGGTTTTGCGAAAACCCTATGAAGCGTGGCCGCCGGAGCGAGTCTTGTCCCATTTTAAACATCGAAGCGGCGTTCATTATTTCCCCGTGATTGATGCTTTGGAAACAGGCCGGGAAAAAATAGACCATATTTTGCAAAATCGCTTTGAATTTAACCACGAGTCCTATCAATTATCCGAGGCCTTTGAGTGGTCGGAGAACCCGAGTTCGGATATCGAGTGGCTCATCCTCCTGCACAAGTTTTATTATGCCGTCGGCCTGGGCATGGCCTTTCATGAAACAAAAAACCCGGTTTATCTCCAAAAATGGATCGACCTGACCTCTTCCTGGATCAACACCGTGCCCCTGGGCTTTCTTTCCAGTGACGTGGCAGGGAGACGTATTCAAAACTGGATTTACGCGCACTACTACTTTGTGACCCTGAATCCGGACGCTGAATTGCCGTCTGTATTTTATGTCCGGTTTTTGGAGTCGATTTATGATCAGGTCTGCCATTTGGCCAATCATCTGACGCCTTCGCGCAATCACCGAACCCTGGAGCTCTATGCCATTTTTTTAGCAGCCGTTGTCTTCCCTGAGTTGAAGGGGGCGAATATGTGGCTGGCCTTCGCCAAGGAGGAATTGGGGAAAAACATCCAGACGGATATCCTTGCGGACGGTGTCCATTGCGAGCTTTCGACGGATTATCACCACATCGTCCTGAAAAATTATCTCAATATCCGAAAACTGGCCGCGCTGAATGACATCGACATGCCCAGGGAAATGGATACGCAAATCAGAAAAGCACTTGAATTTTCACTGTATGTTCACAAGCCGGATGGCTTGATTCCCTCCCTGAGTGACGGCGATACGGGCTGTTTTTTGGAACTTTTGAAAGAAGGGCATCGGCTCTATAACGACGACACGATGCGGTATGTCACCTCAAAAGGGCGGTCGGGGCATCCGCCTTCGGATCGCTCAAAAGGCTTTGCCGAAAGCGGATACTATATTCTCCGAAGCGGCTGGGGCGGCGGGAGTGAGCCTTATGAAGATGAGCGCTATCTTGTGTTTGACTGCGGTCCCCTGGGCGAGGGGAATCACGGACATCTCGACTGTTTAAGTTTTGAAATGGCGGCCTACGGCCAGTCTTTAATCGTTGACCCGGGACGTTATACCTATGATGAATCCGGGGAGATCAACTGGCGTGTCCGGTTCCGTGGAACGGCTTATCACAACACCGTGCTTGTCGATCAGAAAAATCAGACCAAGTACCTGTTTCACAAAAGGAAATTTAAAATAAAAGGCCCGGCGCCGGATCACGAAATAAAGGCCTTTATCAGCCAGCCGGGGTTTGATTTTCTGCATGGCGCAGCCCGAAGCCATGAATATGACGTTGTCCACGAACGAAAGATTTTTTTTCCTGCGGGAGAATATTGGGTGCTCTCGGATTTTCTGCACACCGAGTCGCCGCATGACTACGACCGGCTCTTCCATCTTTCGGACCAGGCCTTGGGCAAGATCTCGGTGGATGAGGGAAAAGAGACCTTGCGCGTGGATGCGCCGCACCTGGTCATAGCCCAGCCCGTTGATGCTCAAGTCAGATGTTTTGTCGAGGAAGGATATGTTTCCCGGATCTATGGGGTAAAGTCGCCCGCGCCCGTCATCCGCTATGCAAGCCGGGCCTCGAGCGCCGCCTATCATACGGTCCTCTATCCCTACAAAAATAAAGGGGACAAACCGGATATTTCCGTGGAAGTACTGCCTGTTTTTCAGGGCGATCACATGTGTGAGGATGCCTCCGCCTTCGCGCTGTCGATTACCGTGGAGAGGCCGCACGGGGACGCCTATCAAGACATTTATTTCAGTGCGTCGTCCGATTTTAGCGGCCCCTGTGTCTTTGGCGATTTCACGTACAGCGGTAAACTTCTTTTTGTAAGGAAGGGAGCGGACGGGAAAATCACGTGTCTGCATCGGGAAGCGGGAAGCCTGCTCAAAGATAGCGGTGAGGCAGTTTTGTAAGGGAACTGACCTGGGTGAATATTTCTTTTTTTGACATAGAAAGTAAGGTGATGACCGCGACACGCAATAAGCCTGTTTTTGATTTTTTGATGGAGCCCTATGCCTCGATGGACGAAGCCGCCTTGCTGTATTACTTCCAAAACCGGAACACAGTGCGGCACTTTCCACGCTCAAAAGGGTCTGAGAAGGACGTCAAAAGGGCCGATCCCATCCTTGAAAATACCTTTACCTTGAACAACGAATGTCATCGCTTTCCCAAACAGATTGACTGGAAGGTGAATCCCAGTCAGGACATCGAATGGCTGATCTTGCTGCATAAATTTTACTTTGCGAATGACCTGGGCAAGGCCTATGCCTATTCCGGAGAGGAGAAGTACGCGGAAAAATGGGTGGCGCTCATCCTGTCGTGGATCGAAAACGTGCCCGACGGTTTTATCAACAGTCAGGTAACCGGTAGAAGATTGCAGCAATGGCTGCTGTCTTATCGCTACTTTATCCCGCAAGGGTTGTCTCCTGCGATGAAGCCTCATTTTCTGACGACCTTTTTAAAATCGGTGTATACGCAGACCCTGTATTTAACCCGGAATTTAACACCGGAGGGAAATCACAGAACGATTGAGTTGTACGCGATCTTCCTGGTCGCGACACTTTTTCCGGAGCTTCGGGACGCGGGCTTTTTTCTTGAATTTTCCAGGACAGAAATTCTAAAGAACATGCGGCAGGACCTGCTTTCAGACGGCGTGCAACGCGAGCTCTCCACAGACTACCATCACACCGTGCTGAAAAATTACCTTCGGATTAAAGAAATCGCCCTCTTGAATGACATCGCCTTGCCCGCCGACTGTGACGCGCTCATCAAAAAGGCCCTCGTTTTTTCACAATATGTCCATAAACCGAATGGTTTCATCCCCGCGATCAGCGATGGAGACCCGCATTCCTACCTTTCATTGCTCAAGAAAGGATACAGGTATTATCAGGATGAAACCCTGCTGTATGTGGTCTCCCAAGGAAAGGAAGGCCGGGCGCCATCCGAGCGCGCGAAAGGATTTTCGGAAAGCGGATATTATATTTTGAGAAGCGCCTGGGACGAAACACCCTATGACGAGGGTCTTTATCTCTTTTTCGACTGTGCGCCGCTCGGTTTCGGCACCCACGGCCACTACGACCTGCTGAATTTTGAACTGTCGGCCTACGGTCATGACCTCATTGTTGATCCCGGCAGATACACCTACAGCGAAAAAAATCCGGATGGCGTCAACTGGCGGAAGATCTTTAAGGGGACCGCCTATCATAATACTGTGTGCGTTGACGGCAAGGATCAAACCGCCTATCAAAAAGGAAAACCGGTGACACCCGCGGCCAAACCCGAAATGCAGGCTTTCATCACCACCGAGGGCTTTGATTTTATCTCGGGCCGGGCGATGAGTGACGAATACCCCGTCATTCATGAGCGAAGCATCTTTTTCCTGCTTGCCGAATATTGGATCCTCTGCGATCGGCTCGTAGCGAAAGACACGCATGATTATGCGCTGAATTTTCACTTGTCCCCCGGCGCACTCGATCAATGCATTATCAGCAAGTGCCGCACCACAACACGGATTACTTCTCCAAACCTTCTCATCGCACAGCCGAGAACGGAAGGCATCCGGCCTGTCATCGAAGCGGGCTTTGTTTCGCCGGAATACGGCCTGAAGCACAGAGCGCCCATCGTGCGGTTTTTACAACAGGACACGGGGCCGGCGTGTTTTCACAGCGTACTTTACCCCTATCGTTGGCGGGAACCCAACGTCCAAATTGAGGAAATCCCGGTTTACGATCAAGGGGTGCTGTGTCCGAAACATGAGTTGACCGCACTTAAAATGACCGTCGAGAAAAATGGCGCGGTGTATCGAGATTATTTTTTTCTTTCACATGACGAAAACAAGAAGACCTATACGGTTGAGAATTTTGTGTTCAGCGGGCGACTGCTTTTTATCAGAAAAGACCGGCACGACCGCATCGTGCGTTTACAAGCGGATCGTCTGGATTTTTTACGCGAGCGGGACCACGTTCTGCTGGATTTTGAAGGATGTCCGGGGAGGGTGAGTCTTCAAGACAGTATCCTCCATTGCAACCGGGAGGCGGTTCATTTTAAGTCTGGCTTAGAGGGTGTTCAACGTGTGATCCACCCCTAAGACAGCGGATTTGAAATACGAGGCCTGAAATCATGGTGGCGCGACAATTGGCTAAAGATGCCCATTTCCCGCAGATGCCCGACGTCTTGAATATGGCACGCATGCGGGAGATCTTTCAGGATGGGTTGTGGAATCAAGGCAAAACCCAGGACAAGCATTTTGTGGTTCAGGCCTGCCACCTGGGAGAGCGGCGGTACAAACCTGGGAAAAGCTGTGTTTTAACCTATCGTCTGACCCTACTCAATCAAAATACAAAAACCCTTCGAGAACAGATTTTTTGCGCCAGGCTCAGCAAGGCGGGTGAAGGCCTTGCTGAATTTCAACGCGCCGCACGAAAAACACTGGCCGAGTGTGACGGGGTGCCGCCGATTGCGTATTTTCCCGCACTTGAAATGACTGTCCGGGCCTTTCCGAATGACCGGAAACTGACTCGCCTGCCGGAGATGCTCGACCCTTCTTTTTTGCGCGATTTCCTGCCGAAGCAGCTCACCGC
>JBHHXB010000141.1:0-6155 GCA_046756825.1 Nitrospiria bacterium
CATTCAAATTCCGGTGGATTAGGGGTCTCCCATTTTCAGCCCAAGACTTGAGGTGTCGCAAGTCCTTAGGGCCTGTTAACACAAACCCAATTGGCTCTGCGTAACGCCTCTTCAAGCTTCCTTACTTTCAAATTGCGTTTTCAGCTCACGAATCAAATGATCCTTTATACGTTGAATGGCCTCCGGGGTCTCAATTTTTCGTTGATCCGCCCCCAGCACATAAAAAACATCGACAACTTGTTCCAATCGCGTCGCGATTTTCGCCGCGTGCACCACCAGGCCCAGTTCTAAAATCGACTTCGCAATCATAAATAAAACACCTTTTTTATCCGCCGCGAACACATCAATAATCGTAAAGGCCCTGGAACTTTCATTGTCCACTTCTATCCGGGGCGACTGAGGAGGGATGGCGCGCTTTTTTCGGGGAAACCGGCGGCCTTTTTCAAAAAGGGCTTCCACAGTACCTCGGCCTGTCAACACCTTTCGGATATCTTTTCTAATTTCCGCGACACGTTCCGAAGAGACCGACTCTTTATTATCGGGATCAATCACCTTGAAGGTGTCGATCACCATGCCATTCGGATGCGTAAAGACCTGTGCCGCCAACACACGAAGCCCCTTTGCCGAAAGCACGCCGGTCATGGACGCAAAGATGCCCGTCGTCAGCCAATCGTAGGTATACAAAGAATACTCACTCACCCCCTGCGCGGACAGATAACGGGCCTCCACCTGAATGGGATCCGTTTGGAGGCGAGACAAGGCGCGCAAATCCAAAAGCACTTGCTCAAAAGGCGTCATTAAGTAGTAGCGTGGCAATAAGGTTTGCAGGGTCTCTTTCAGCCACGCTCCCGGGTACTGACCCCTCGCGGTTTTTAAGAGTTGATTTCTAATTTCCTCAATTTGCTGATCTTCGGGATCGGCCACTTCACCGGACAAGACCTTCGAGGCCTCTCCAAAAAAGTTTAAAAAGATCTCCTGCTTCCAGGCCGTCCACATCCCGGGCGCAGTCGCGCTCATATCGGCGCAGGTTAAAATAAAGAGCTTGCGCAGTATCTTCACATCACCGACTTCTTCCGCAAATTGAAGCAGGATCGGCTCGTCCGTGAAATCGCGATAAAGCGCGATTTCCGAAAGCATTAAGTGGTGCCTGACTAAAAAGATCAGAATATCCGCCTGATCTTGCGGATAAGCCATCCGGCTTGCGACCCCGTCCGCGACCTTCGCCCCGACCTCGCTGTGGTTTTCCTTTCTCCCCTTCCCGATATCATGCAGGAGTATGCCCAGGTGAAGAACATCCTTCCGTTGAATCTTGGCGTAAATTTCCTGAAGCGGGCCCTCCTGATCCAGAAACGACTCCGCCGTTTCGAGCGCCCGAAAACTGTGCTCGTCCACCGTAAAGGCATGCGACCGGCTTTCCTGCACCATGCAATGCACCCCTTCAAACTCCGGAATGATGCGCCACAAAAAACGCGTCCGGTGCATCAGGCGCAGTGTTTTGGCGATCCCTCCCGGCTCGGTCATCAGGGTTTTAAACAGCGCGTAGGCCCCGGGAGAAACCGGTGAACCTTTTTTCTTTTCCGAGATCTGATAAATGGTTTCCAAAACGGCATCCTGGATGCGAAGCCCATGCGTTTTTGAAAGCAGAAACAGCCTTAAAATATTTTCGTCGTCGTCAAAAAACTGAAAGGGCTTGTCGGATTGAATGGACAGCTCATCCGAAAACACCTGAAAGCCCGGCGAGATCTGGCGCGTCAGCCACGAACGCCGCCAGCGCTGTCCTCGGCTGACGGGATAGGCTTCCCGGATAAAGCGTTTCGAAATTTCAAGCACCCGTCCCGTGTGAAGATAATAGGCATGCATCAATCCGCGCCGGTCTTTGAGTTTCATGAAGGGAGCGATCTCTTCCTGCAGCTCAATTGTTAAATGATCGGATGCCTTGCCTGCCAGAAAATGAAGGTGATTACGAACCCGCCATAAAAAATCCTGGGCCTCCACAAGGCTCGCATACTCAATATTCGAAAGATAGCCCCATTGATGAATCTGGGGCAGATGATGGGTGTGGTAGCGCGCGGAAGACACCCATTTCAGATAATGAATATCCCGCAACCCCCCGGGGCTTTGCTTTAAATTCGGCTCCAGCAGGTAGGGCGTCGCGCCATATTCCCGTCGGCCGTCCGCGCGTCCATCGCTTAAACCTGAGAGAATGCCCTTAATCTGCTTATCAATCACGTTCGAAAAAAAAGTTTCATGAAAGGTTTTAAACAGCGTCCGGTCGCCATGAAGAAAGCGGGATTCCAGGAGTGAAGTGGCGATGAGCGCATCCTGCCGCGCCAGTGAAATCGCCTCGGCAATCGTTCTTGTGCTATGCCCGACCTTGTAACCTAGGTCCCACAACAAACAAATCAACTCGGAAATCGCCGGATCAATACTGTCCCCCTGGCTCCCGGGAACAAGAATCATCAGATCAATGTCCGAATGCGGTGCGAGTTCCTGGCGGCCGTACCCCCCGATCGCGATCAAGGCCCCGCCCCATTCCTGAGCAAAGGCGGGATCAAGGGATTGAAAACCTTTGAGCAAGAGACTGTCCGCCAAATCGGAAAGGGCCTTCACCACCTGCGCGCCGCCGCCGCCCTGATGATGAAACTGCTGAATTTCGTTGTATTTTTCAGTGAAAAGCGGACGCAGGGCCGTAATCACCTCGTCAGATTGCTTCATCATGCCTCTTTCAACGCCGCCGTCGCCGGGCAAAAATCCACCCGTAACCGCTTCGCTTTAAAGAGATTTTACAAATGTGTGCGGAAATTGTACCACAAGCCCCATCGAATTTCAGGGGATTTCAAAACGGCATAATCCGCCAGACGGCGAGGAAGAAATCACACCGGGGATACACAGGATAACCTGCTTCAGTCCTGATCCCGCAGGGTTTGGACCAAGGCTTTTTTGGGATAGAGCGCACGCAGTTCGTCAACGATGGAGCGCTCATGCAGCTTGACGCCCCGTTGATAGGCTGCTCTCGAAATGAGGTGCGCGCCGACAGGCGCGGTCAGAAAGGCAAAGACGATCGCCAAAACCGCTTTGAGGCCCACGGCGGCGAAGCCGAGATGGACAAAAGTCGCCATGAGAATGAACACCAGACCCAGTGTCGTGGCCTTGGATGTAGCATGCATCCGGCAGAAAACATCCGGCATCCGGTACAGTCCCAGACAGCCTGTGGCGATAAAAAACAACCCAAGGATCAGAAAGAGCAGCGTCAGCCATTCACTCACCAAAAATCCGCCCTCCTTTTCCTAAAAACTTGGCCATCGAGACCGTCCCCACGAAGCCCAGAATCGAAAGCACCAAAATCGCGTCGTAAAAAACCGCGTTACTTTCTTTCACGCAGTAGACCGCGATCATGGCGATAATGACCGTCGTAATGGTGTCCACCGCCACGACCCGGTCCGGCAGGGTCGGTCCGGAAATCAGGCGGTAAAAACAAAACAGCAGCGAGGCGGCCAAAACCATGAAGGCGATATTGGCGGCGAGACCGATCATCCTGAAATCTCCTTCGAATATTTTTCAAGCGAGTTTCGGATCGAGGCTTCCAACTCTCGCGCGTCCTCAATATGCAGGGCGTGGATGTATAATGTTTTTTTGTCCTCCGAGACATCCACGCTGAGCGTGCCCGGCGTCAGCGTGATGGAGTTGGCCAGCAGCGTGATGCCCGCATCGGTCGTGACGTCCATCTTATAAGCGATAATGCCCGGCGTCATATTGAGTTTTGGAGACAGAACAATCTTGACCACGTCAATATTGGCCTTCACAACTTCAATCAAAAAAACAACGAGGTATCGAATCGTTTTCACTGTGAAGGTGATTGCTTCTTTCAGAGAGTGCACACGGCGTTTCGTTTTTTCATCGTCCAGCAGGGTACGGTGCAGATAGATAATGACGTAGCCATAGAGCCCGCCAAGGACAAATTCCGTGAGATCAAACTTTTCCTGCAACAGACACCAGATCACGGCGAGGATGATGTTCAGAAAAATATGGTCACGCATCACATCGGCCCCATCACGGCTTGAATGTAGAGCTCCGGGGAAAAAAGCTGTTGAGAGGCCGCATTCGTCAAGTGAATAATCGGGTCGGCTGCAAAACCCAGAGCGAGGCAGAGGATGGCCAAAACGCCCACCGGAACCAGCATTTTGAAGGAAGGCAGAATCGTCGGCGCTTCCTTGCGCGCCAGCAAACAGACCTTCTGCCAGGACTGGACGAGATAAAACAACGTGAACAGGCTGACCACGAGGGCCACGGCCACCGGCGCGTAGAAGGCCCCGTCGAGCCCGGCCTTGATGACCTGAAATTTCATAAAAAATCCGCTCGAGGGCGGAATACCGCCAAGCCCTGCCACAGCAATCAGGAAAAACAAGGTGAAGAGCGGCGAGATATTGATCATGTCGCCGTGCGCGGACATCTCCGTCGTGCCCTTCATCTTTTTCAAAATACCCGCAGCCAGAAAGAGCGAAGCCTTGATGATACCGTGACTGATGGTGTAGAAAATGGCGGCGCCCATGCCGGCCACCGAAAAAAAGCCCACACCCATGAGAATGTAGCCGATCTGGCTGACACTGCTGTAGGCCAAAAGCCGCTTCAAGTCCGTCTGCCCGACTGCCCCCATCGCGCCCACGAACATCGTCACACAGGCCAGGGTGAGGATAAAGGCCTGAAAAGTGCCCTGCAGCTCCACGAAAATCAGACAAAAAACGCGTATAATCGCATACACGCCGACCTTGATCAAAATGCCGGACAGCATGGCGCTGATGGGCGTCGGCGCGGATGAGTGGACATCCGGCAGCCAGAAATGCAGGGGCATCATGGCGGCCTTGAGACCGAAAACACCGATAAACATCATGGCGACAGCGGCGACCAAAGGGTGTCCCGCGTGCGGCTTGACCTTCACTGCCAAGTCCGCCATGTTCAGTGTGCCGGCCAGGGCGTAAATCCCGCCGACAGCGGCTAAAAACATGGCGGAAGACAACAGCCCCATACTGATGAGTTTCAGCCCGGCCTCAATCTGTTTTTTGTCCCCCAGCAAAGTCAAAAGGCTGTAAATCGACATCAATATGATCTCGAACATCACAAAAAGATTGAAAATATCTCCGGTCAAAAAGGTGCCGTTCGTCCCCGTCCAAAGAAAGAAAAAGAGCGGGTGAAAAATAGCCTGCTGGTCATCCTCTTTTAAATAGCCGAAGGAGTAAAACAAGGCGCAGGCCGCGATAATCGACCCGAGCACCAGCATGATGCCGCTCAAAAGATCCCCGACCAGCACAATGCCGAAGGGCGCGGGCCAGCCGCCGAGCCGGTAGGAGCGGATGCCCCCTTGATCAATCGCGGAAAGCAGGGACACATTGGTCACTAAAATCGAGACCCCGGACAGGGCGATGATCACGCGGCGCGCCAGCGGCGCGAAACGCAACAAAAGCAGCAAAATCGCCGTGCCAAGCGGAATCAGGATGGGCAGGATTAAAAGCTGTGTCATCCCCGCTGCCCCCTGATTTCCTCGAGATCGGCCGTCTTGAGATCCCGGTACACCCTGAGTGAAAGCACGAGCAAAAAGGCCAGAGCCGCAAATCCGATGACGATGGCTGTCAAAATCAGGGCCTGCGGAACCGGGTCAACATAGGAAGCGGTTTCATTCTTTCCTAGAATAGGCACCTTCCCCGCTCCGATCCAGCCTGAGCTGATTAAAATCACGTTCGCGGCATGAGAAATCAGCCCCAGTCCCAAGACCAGTTTAAGGATGTTTTTTTGCAGCATGAGGTAGGTCCCGGACGCAAACAACACACCGATCGCCAAGGGCAGGATGATCTTCATTTCTCTTCTCCTAACATCGTCATGAGCGAAACACACACACCGCAGACCACAAGATACACGCCAATGTCATAGACTGCCGCCGAGGCGAACTCCCAGTCCTCGTTGATGAGGGGCATGTGCACATGGGCAAAGCCGCTTTTCAGAAAAAAACCGCCCCCGAAAAGTCCGGCCACCCCGGTGAGAAAAGACAGTGCCAGTCCGCCCGAAAACAGAAAATAGAAAAAACGGCTGCGGTTTCGCCAGTCGAAGCGCTCGCAGCCGTAAGCCAGGTAAATCAACACCAGTCCCGCCGAAGTCATCAAGCC
>JBHHXB010000142.1:0-6118 GCA_046756825.1 Nitrospiria bacterium
AAAAATAATTTAATCTGTTAATCCATAGGGAATACTCCTCAAGTCAGACAAGCCCCCTCTTCTTTGTGTATAATTCAAGACTTTAAATCTCTTTTTTACGTCAACACGGCACGGATTTCCCTGAAATGGCTTCCCGTTTATTCGCGATTCTTTTTATTTCGGCCGGGCTCGTGGTCTCCTTCGCGGGTTTCCCCTTCATCCCCAAAAAGGAAAACCCCGTTTATATCGACCGCGTCGGCGTCATCGAGGCGACCGAGGTCTATTTGAGCACGAAAATCAGCGAACGCATCGCCGAACTCCCTTACGACGAAGGTGATCTTGTTCCGAAAGGCGCCGTCGTCGTAAAGCTGAGCACGGACGAACTCACCGCCGAAGCCGCCCGGGCAGCAGCGGACGTGGGACGCGGCGCGGCGGAAATCGTCACAGCCAAGGCCATTCTCGCAAAGGAAAAAGCCGCGCGCTCCGAAACGAAACGCAACCTGGACCGCGTTTCCCAGCTTTACCGGGACGGCTTGATCTCCGTCGCGAAACGCGACGAGGCCGCCACGGCGCACGCGCTGGCACAAGCCGAAGTCGAGGTCGCCAAGGCCCGCATTCAGTCCGCGGAGGCGCAGCTGACGCAGTACCGTGCCCATCTTCAGCTCTATCAGGTGCGCCTAAAGGAAGGGGAAATCCACGCCCCGATTTCGGGCCTCGTCACCCTGAAAGCCTACGAAGTAGGTGAAATGACCGCCCCCGGCGCAACCATTGTGACCTTGATCGACCCCGCTTCCGTCTGGGCCCGTATCGACCTCGAAGAAGGCGCGGTGGGGAAAATCCGCATCGGCGGACGGGCGGACCTTTTTTTGGAGAGTGACAGAGACACTTCTTTCCCGGGAAAGATTATTGAAATCGGCACGGCGGGCGCTTTCGCGACACAGCGCGACGTCACGCGCGGGCGACAAGATATTAAAACCTTCCGGGTCAAGATCGGCGTCTCCTCGGAAGAGGGACTGCTCAAACCCGGCATGACGGTGCGCGCCCGGATCCACTTCGAAAAAACAAAAGATACCGCCACCAACGAGGGCCGCGCGGGATGAGGGGGCAAGCACGATGAATTCCCCCGCTGTCACAGTGCAAAACCTGGTGAAACGCTACGGCGCACTGGCCGCCGTCGAGGACATCAGCTTCGAGGTCGCGGCGGGAACCTGCTTCGGATCGCTGGGGCCAAACGGGGCCGGAAAAACCACGCTGATCCGCATTTTAAGCGGTTTGATCCGGCCCAGCGCGGGACAGGCCTTTGTGAACGGCCTGGATGTCGCCAAACGCCCCGACGCCGTGCGCAGAGGCATCGGCGTCGTCTCCCAGGCCATGACCACGGATTTGGATCTCACCGGACGGGAAAATCTTGACATCTATGCCCGCTACTACAACGTCCCCCTAAAGGCGCGGAAGTCGCGGATCGACAGCCTCCTAGAGCGTGTCGGCCTGACAGACCGGGCCAATGACCTCGTCGCAACCTATTCCGGCGGCATGCGGCGCCGGCTTGAAATTGCGCGCGGGCTCATCCATCGCCCCAGCATCCTTTTTTTGGATGAGCCGACGATCGGCCTGGATCCGCAGTCACGGCGCGTCGTCTGGGATTTGCTCCAGGAGTTTCGCCGCGACGAACACCTGACGATTTTTTTAACGACGCATTACATGGACGAAGCCGACATTCTCTGTGACCGCATCGCCATCATTGATCACGGAAAAATCATCATTCTGGATACGCCGGAAGGGCTCAAAAAAGGCATCCCCGGTCAAAACTCCGTCGAGGCCGTCATTGAACACCGGCCGGATTTCCCCGCGCCCCCCGAAAGCGCAAACCCCGTCGAAACCCTCATCGCCCGGCTTTCGGGGCATGACTTTGTCCGGGATATTTCGCATGAACCTTCGGAGACGCTTTCGGAACAAACCCGCCTGCATGTCTCGGTGACAAACGGCGTGGCGGCCATCCCGGTTTTAATCAACACGCTTCAGGAGTGCGGCTTTAACATCCACGCCGTCGGGCTGAAACAGGCCTCGCTGGAAGAGGTCTTTATCCATTACACGGGCCGCTCCATTCGAAGGGAAGAAGGCCAAAAGGTCAATTTTTTCATCGGGGCGGGCGTACCCCGAAAAATGGGGAATTAAGGATGTTCACACATGTCATGGCCTTTGTGGAGCGGGATTTGAGAAAATTCATGCGGAACCCGCTCTCGATTCTCTCCAATGTCCTTCTCCCTGTCGTCTATCTGCTGGTCATTGGAAACGCCTTTCAGGGTACCTTAAAAAAACTGCCGCTGGGTGTTATCGACCAGGACCACGGCCCGTTTTCAAAAAGAATGATCGACCGCCTCCAAGCCCTGCAAGCGGGACCGAGCACCATCGACCTGCGCCTGCTTCATGATCCCGCCGACGGGGAACAGGCCGTCCGCGAGGGCCGCCTCAAAGGGGCCGTGATGATACCGCCGGATTTCTCGAAGGACGTCTCCCGCGGCATGCTGCCCGAAATCGCCCTGATGCTGGACAATACCGACCCGGTTTCCGCCGCCGCGTTGGAACAGGCCGTCGGCGCGGCCTTTGACTACTTACGCGTCGATGCCGTTTCCGTTCGGCCGGAGCGGGACAAGCCCCGCCTTAGACTGCTCGAACTCTACCGCAAACTGGATTACGACGCCTCGATTGTCCCGGGCGCGGTTGTCATGGCGATTTTCATGGGTACGATGACAACGGGTGCCTTCAACCTGGTGATGGATCGCTTTTTGGGGGTGCACGAGTCCTATCTCTCCACGCCGCTCACGAAGGGCGAACTGGTGCTGGGCATTATCATCAGCGGTGTCTTCGTGACGACACTTGTCGCGCTTATCGTGCTCGGCGCGGGCATCCTCTTGACCGGGCTGAAGGTCGCCGGGGGGCTCGCATCTTTTCTCGCGGCCCTTTTGGTCATTGTCCTCACCGCTACGGGTCTTTTGAGTATGATGTGCATCTTTCTCGCCCGCGTGGATCATCCGAGGATTGTGGGGCTTTTCGGCGGCTTTCTCAATATCATTTTCTTTTTTCCCAGCGGTGCGGTCTATCCCATTGAGAGTTTTCCCGACTGGCTCCATTCATTCGCGAAGATCAACCCCGAAAGCTACGCTGTGCACGCCCTGAAGGCCATTCTTTTCAAGGGCATGTCCTGGCCCGCTTTAAAGGATGACTTGCTTTTTTTGACAGGGTTTATGCTGTTGATGACGCTAATTTCCACCAGGCTTTACAAACGCACCCTTTAAAAAAACTGCGTAGTTGATTAAAATGCCCCTTCGCGGAGTTGATATGAAAAGACACGTACTACATGTTTTAATTTGGATTTTCGTCCTTTTTGCTCTTTTTGACGGGCATTTTTCAAACGCGGCGGCGCAAACCGTCATTACCCTGGAAGAGGCCTACCGCTCCGCCATTATCAAAAGTGAGTCTCTCGCCATCGCGCGGGAGGCGCTTGTCCAATCCGAAAACGAGATCAAACGCAAGAAAAGCTTCCTCTATCCCAATATCAAAACCAGTCTGGATTACCAGCGCCGACCGAGGGCCCGCACCAGCGGGACGTTTCTGCTGCGCTCCAAGTCGGAAACCGATTTCAGTCTGACCTTGTCGCAACCCCTTTACAGCGGCGGGCGGGCGCAGTCGGCCTATCAGGACGCGCGGCTTGCCCAAAAGGGAGAACTGCTGCAATTTTCGCTGACAAAAGAAGACCTGCTTTTTGAAATCGCAAAGACCTATTACGAAACCCTCAAGGCACAGAACAATGTGAAAATCGAAGCCAAGGAGGTCGAGCGGCTCACGGCGCACCGGCGCAGCGCTCAAAAACAACTGGAAGTGGGCGAGGTGACGAGAACAGCCCTTTTGCGCGCGGAAGCCGAGTTATCCGACGCGCAGGCCGAGCTGATCCGCGCCAAAAACGAGGTGTTGGCTTCGAAAGATCAGCTCGCGCTTTTGGCGCGGATCGACGGGGATTTTACCCTGCAAGATCCGAAACCCGTTTCGCTTGCCGACCACCCTGAAACAGAATGGCTCGCCCTCGCCGACGAACACCGTATCGAACTCAAACGGGAAGACATCCGTATTTCACAGGCTGATGAAGGGATCACCTTTGCCCGCGGAAATTTCCTGCCCTCACTCTCACTGGATCTGCAATACCGCTTTTCGGATCAGGATCCGGCCACAACCTTTCTGATTAAAGATGACCGTATGGCGATTTTAAAATTGGAAATGCCGCTCTTTGAGGGCATGCTTCGGACCTCGGAACTGGCGCAGGCCCGGTCCAGGCTCCGGCAATCCCGTTTGGAGAAAAAACGGCTGCGGGATGAAATCGCCACACAGGTTCGCCTCGCACGCCTTGCGCTCTCTTCTCTGACCAGTGAATTAAAACACCTGAAAGACCAGGTCCGTTTTGCAAAGGAGGCCTTTTCGCTGGCCTCGCGGCAGTTCGAAGTGGGCTTGGGCACCAGCATCGAAGTCCTCGACGCCAACACCGCCCTGCTGGATGCCGAACGGCGCTACTCCAACACGGTGTATGACCGGGAAATCGCCATCCTTCAAGTCAAAAAAGAAGCCGGTCTTTTTACGGCCATGACCGTGTCGGAAACGGACTAAGCCGCATGACAGGTTCTTATCGCAGTACCGGGATGTGGCTTAAAAAGTCAATCTGTCCATCCAAGAAGAAATTGTACTGATAAAGCCCGTTCCGCCCGATGAGGTAGACGCGCCCGCCGACGAGGATGATGTCCTCCGCCAGAATGCCCCTCACGTTGTTGATTCTAATGATATTCTCCGGATCGGTCACGTCAAACACCTTGAACCCGAAATCGCCTTCCGCCACAAACAGGATATTGCCGTTCACGGCCAGCCCGTGAGGGTTGATCATTGAATACGATTGAATGAGCCTGGGCGCCTTTAAGTTCGAAATATCTAAAATATCGAGCCGGTTGTCGCCGAACCAGCAACGCCGACCGGTCCTCAAGGTCACATAGGCCGTACTCCCCTCCGCCACAACCGGGTCGCACTGCCACTGATGACTGTATGAGGAGAGAAACCGGGGATCGTCCGGCGCACTGATGTCGATAACGGTGACGCCGTTTTGCCCGCCGACCAGCAGGGCCGCGCCGTGCGGATAGAGTGTTTCGATATCCGGGTTCAGCTCCAGCGTATTAACCGGGACGGGGTGGGCCGCATCCCGAATGGAGACCGTCTTCAGCGTGGATCCGGCCAAAAGATAGAGATGGTTGTTCACCAGAGTGATTCTGGCCAGCGATCCTGTCGCCCCGTCCGATTTTCCCGAAGAAGGAAGCGACTTGGCGCTATCCCCTCCGCCTCCGCCGCAGCCGCTCAGTACACCTGATAAACACAGGATAACAGCCATTGTTTTGATGTTGTTCATGTCAGTCTCCTCTTGAGCATCCGAGAAAGTCGTCATCCCCATTTTGACTTCCATCGTCAAAACGCACGGGCTCCCTTCCCACGACCACCCCTTTTTGCAGGTCAATTTCTTTATCCCAAACAGTGCCTTCTTCGACAAAAGGTTTATTGGGGTAGATATTTTCCAGGCGCTCCGTCACCAGAACGGCCTTCGGATCGGTGACATCGAGGGCGACGAGATCGACATAACTGTCAGCGTAGAGGATGTTGTTGCGCATGGCGAGGTCGATATTTCCGGGTATCTGTATGAAGGCGACCGCAGCAGGATTCTCGGGATCACTGTTATCGAAGATATGCACGCCTTCGAAGCGCTCGCTGATAAAGATAAACTGATCCTTGATCAGTATTTTCCCGGGATCCTTCAAGTCCCTCGGCAGCTCGGACGTCACCCCGCTCCGGAGCGCCTCAAAGGACAGATAAACCGGCCGGTAGACAGTGAACGGCGTGCTTGTATGCGAAATACGCACGGTGATGAGTGAAAAAAGAATGGTTAAGATGAGGCCCTTTATCAGGGTTTTGGCGTGTTTTTTCATAGCGTCTCCCCACGAACCGAGCAAGGTGTTCATCATTAAAACCGGGCCAACAGGCCCAGGTTCCATGACATCGCGTCTTCTCCGGAATCCTCTCCGGCCTTGTCGTCCGCAAAAAATCGTTCATATTC
>JBHHXB010000143.1:0-6107 GCA_046756825.1 Nitrospiria bacterium
CTTGAAGGGGGTAGAGCCGGAGCAACGACGCGGCAAAATGGTGAATCGTGCCGATTTCGCCGCGCTCAAAATCCCGGAGGGCCGCTGCCGCGCGCCGGTCGAGATCGTTTTTTGAAAGCCTGTATCGTGTCATAAACCCGGTGGCTTTTTCCGATCCGGCGTCTGTGCTTATCAGCGCTTCAAGGGCGGCTTTCAGGCGGGTCTTCATTTCGTGGGCGGATTTATTGGTGAAGGTCAGGGCCACGATTTGCGTGATGGGCAGCGCCTCCGGTTCGCGGAGGAGGAGATGCAGCAGGCGGTTGATCAACAGCGTCGTTTTGCCCGTGCCCGCCCCGGCGGTGACGACGACGTTTTGATCGAAGGTTGTTACTGCGCGGTCGCGGTCTTCCTGGTCGAGTGGAAGCGGTCTCATGCGGATGCCTTCTTTATTCTCGGCGGATCTTTCTTTTGAAGGGCGCGATGCTGTTGCCAGCCGGGGTCGGCTTCAATCCGTTGCCGCGAAGGCAAATGATGATGCCGGCAGAGCGTCCGAACATCACAAAAGCCGCAGGCATCCCCCGGTTTCATGAAGAAGCGCCCTGCCGAAAGGCCTTCAAAGAGGGTGTCGATGGTGGCTTTCAGTGCCGCGCCACATTCTCCGTGCCAGTGGTTTTCCGAAAATTCCGACAAGACGAGGGGGCCGTCCGGCCAATTCGGGGCGATGTGGTAAAAAACCGCCGTCGTTTGTCTGTCTTCCTCCCCCCATTCCTCGGCAAAAATTTCGGCGAGCCGCAGGTACACCGGCGCTTGCAGCCGCTCTCCCCGGATTGCGGAAAGCAGGAGATTTTTCTCGAGGCGCTTGTACGATTTTCGAAAAGTCACTTTATAATCAATGACCCGAAGTTTTCCTTCTTCGGGATGAAAATCCAAACGGTCGATCCGTCCGGTGAATTCAGGCCAGTCGTCTTCAAGTCTTTGCCGTCCCTTGACTTCGAAGGCGGAGGGACGGTAACCCGATCGGGCGAGCGCCGCGAGGTCTATTTCGATCACGTCCTCCAGTATTTCCAGAATTCGAGTTTTTGTTGCTTCCCAATGCAGGGCGTAAACCGGGGGTGTTTCGGTCTCAAATTGCGCAAAACAGGTGTGCCCGATCAGTCTCAATTGCGCCCCGATCTCGAAGGGTTTCGCAGGGAGAGGCCCGCCGCTGTCTGTAAAACAGGTTTCATAAAAACGTTTCAAAATGTCGTGACAGAGTGTGCCGATGTCGGAATTCGCGGTCTCCGTTTTGTCCTCGGGCGTGTCCGCCGGTTTGAGTGCGAGCAGCTTTTCCGCGAAATATCGAAAGGGGCACTGGGCGTAGGTTTCGAGTCCTGTCGGGGAAATGCCTTTTTTCTGAAGATCCGCCCAGTGGCCGCGCCCGTCCATGAGGCCGTCAAAGGCCGTCAGCGGTCCGTCGTGCTCCAGTTGCATCAAGGCCTTTTGCCCGTGACGGTAGAATTCGGGTGGAAACGACAGGTGTTTGAGCAGGGCGTCGCAGGACTGGGAGGTGAGATTCAAAAGGACGGCCAACTCGTCGGGCAGGCTCAGATCATCCCGGTCAAAGGGCGCGTGGTTCCGCCGCGTGATGATGCTGCGGGGAAGGGTGTTTTCCGTTTTTTCGCTCCCGCTGCTTCCCCAAAAGGTTTTTTTGAGTGTGTTCACATATGGTGAAGGCGCGGCGGGCCTGCCGCTGCCGTCCGTTCGATGATAAGAAGCGTAGAGCGTTTGAGCCGCGCCGCCCGCCGTGAGCGCGAGAAGCAGTTTTTCCTCATCGTATCCCGCCAGTTTTTCACCGGCTTTGTAGCCGAGCACGGTTTCCAGAACGCGGCGATGCGAATCCTGCAAGAGGGGATCTTCGCGGATGGCGCGCGGGAAGATCCCCTCGTTCAAACCCAACAGAAAGAGAAAGCGAAAGGACAGGCCCCGCGCCTGCATGACATTCATCACAGAGACGCCGGGGATGTTTTTTTTCGTGACGGGAAGCGTTGCCCGGCTCAGTGCGCGTTGAAAGGCCGCGATAAAGTTCTCGCGCGAAACCTGCTTTGTCACCCGATCGAGACCGGACAATGACCGAAGCACGTCGAGGACGCCTTTGTTGATCTCATGATCTTCGGAATCGACCTCCAATGCTGCTTCGTCCGCTTCATCAAGAGGGTGGAAGCCCAGTGTTTTTATGAGCAGCGCCTCCCAGCGTGCGGCGTAGTCTTCCCAGGAAGATGCAAGCGGCAGGGTATTCAAGTCCGCGTGAAGGTTTGAAACGGTGCGCCACAGCCGGTCGGCGGCTTCGGCAAGCGGCGGTTCTTCCTCCTGCGCCCAATGTTCCAGGCGACGCCACGAATGCAGGCCCTGGGTGATTTTCGCGCTTCGGCTGACCATGTCCCAGGCGTCGCGGTCGGCGGGCGTGGTGTTTTCACAAAAAAATTCTGTTTTAAAAAAGGGCGAGGCGAGAAAGTCGATGATGCGGGCGCGGGGGAAGTCCGCAGACGGCAGCTCGCTCAAGTGAAGCGCGGCCTGGGCGAGGGGATGCCGCAAAAGCGGGGCTTCACACGCACTGCTGACGGGGATGGCGTGCTTTTGAAAACAGATTTGTATCGTTCCAAGATAGGGCGACATGTCCCGCGCGACCACGCCGATTTCGTGAAAGGCCGCGTCTTCGTCGGAAATCAGCCGCACAATTTCTTTCGCGGCGAAGAGCACTTCATCTTGATGGTCGAAGGCATTCGTGATGCGGAGAGTGGTGCCTGTGTCGTCGGGTGACGTCTGTGCGTCTTCGTCAAAAAGGTCGAAATACCGGGGCTGTTTTTCGAGGGCAGTGCTGGCGCACAGGTCGATGATTTGCGCGGAATCCGTGACGAGTCCTTCGATGTGGTGTTCAAAAAAGCGCTCCGAAAAGGCCCAGGCAGGCTGGTTTTTCAGGCTGGGGAAAAACAGCGTGGCCGGATGGTGTTTCGTCAATGCATGAAAAAGGTCGATCAGAATCTGGGTCAAGTCATAAAAGCCGTAGTAAAAAATGCCCGGGAATTGTTTGAGAAAGGCGGAGCCTGAGACGTCCTCCGCAGCGCGCAGGGCCAGATCGCCGTAGTCCAGAATGTGCTGTTTTCGCCAGCCTGCCGTCATTGTTTCATAAAGATTGAAGAGACCGGGGAGTATCCCCCGCATCGCCCCGCGCCCGAAATGCCCCTCTTTTAAAGCCTGGAGGCCGGTTTCCGCCGAGAACAGGCCTTCCTTTAAATCGCGGAGCGTTTGCCAAAGCGCGGTGGCGCCGCCGTCTGAAAATGTGAATTTTGAAAAGGTGTTGCCGGAAACAGAGGCATTGAGCGCGCGGCGAAGTGTCTCCTCAAAAAACAGGTCATCCTGCGTGGATAGTTCGTCGTCGTTAAAATTTTCCTTGCAGAGGGTTTTTGCAAGCTGATTGAAATTGAGAAAGGCAACGTGAATTAAATTCAGCCCGTGGCCGAGCGTGAGACGCTTCATCAGGTGTCGCTTGAGAGTGTCGGAGGTAACGACAATCAGAAGCGGCTTGAGCGGATCGTCCGACTTGAAACGCCGGATTTCATCGGCAATGGCGTTTTCCAGGTGGGGATGAAAGGGGCCTTTGAAGATGTTCACAATTGAAAATCCCTAAATGTTTTTTCCTCTTTATACCGGAGTCCTGGTTTAGAATAAACCGCTGACCGGACAGTATTCCAAAAGGCGCTGTTTTTTTATTGACTCATGCTCCGCCCTTCGATAAATTGAGATCCGTTCTCACTAAAAGGGGTATGCCGTGCCGGTGCAAAAGGGTTACAGCACCCATCAAATTATCGACCTCATTTACGAAACGGCAATTGAGCCCGGGAATTGGCCCGAACTACTTCGCGTCATGGCGGAGTTTATTGAGCGGACCAAGGGTGTGGAAGTCTCCCACTCCGGCATTCTGGACACACAGCAGCCTGATTCCGCCATGGATGGCGCGGTGTCGTCCTCCGGTATTTCTCTCTCCAGCGTTTTTGAGCAGTTGTCTTTTTCGGAGGGAGACCCGGCGCGAATTGTCGTTGCTCCGGAAAGCGATCGTGACGAGATCAACGCGATCTTGCTCAAGCACTTCACAAAGGCGATTAAAATCGCGAAACGCCTGATGGATTCGGAAGAGCGGCACGATGCGGTCGTGTCCTTGTTGAATCATCTTCCGATGGCTTTGTTTGTCGTTGATGAACACGCGGCTGTTTTGGAGACCAATCACCGGGCCGACCACATGCTCTCGGAACAGAAGCATGTCCTGATTATTGAAGGAAGTTTGCATGCCCGGCGCAAGGCTTATTCCAGGCGGCTGCACGAAGCCATTGAAGTGGTGCATCGGGAAAGTCTGCTGCGTACCCATTCGGGGCGGGCTCTGATGTTCAGCGATGAGGCGGGGACGGAAGACGACTTGATGATCTTTGTCACGGGTATTGCGGGCGGAGAGTTTCAGCAAACGCGCCGCCTCGCTGTTTTCGCCACCCTGCGGCAGTCCCAACCTGTGGCGGTCCCCCGGCAGATTGCGGCGCTTTACGGTCTGACATCCCGGGAAATGGAAATCACCAGCGCCCTCGTGCAGGGGCAGAGCATTAAGGATATCGCCGCAGCCGCCAATGTGTCCGAGCACACCGTGCGCTCCCAGGTGAAATCGGTTCTCACGAAAACCCGGACCCATCGGCAGTCGGAGCTTGTGCGGCTGGTGCTGACCGGGCCGGGCTCGGTGATCGACATGAGCGTGAAGCAGGTCCACGCGGGGGAAAAGCCTTCAAAGTTTATGCTCAAGGGGCCGCCCGCGCCGGACGAACCTCTGTTTATCTTTCTACCCGACGGACGCCGCCTGGCCTACCGGGAATACGGGGATCCCTGGGGGAAACCTTTGATTCACTGCCACAGTATCATGGGCTCCCGTTTGGAAGTGGCCATCGACGGCGACGCCCACGCGAAGTCGCGCGGCATCCGGCTGATTGTGCCCGACCGGCCCGGTATCGGTTTTTCCGACCCCTGTGAGGAGATCAGCTTCATGCACTGGGCGCGGGATTTGAAAGCCCTGGCGGATGTTTTGAGGCTGGATTGTTTTGATCTGACGGGTTATTCGATTGGCGGACCGTACGCCCTGGCTGCGGCGTTTTCAATGCCCGAGCGCGTGAAACGTCTCAGCCTCGTCGGTGTCGGCACCCGGCCCGTGAGGGCGGACGACTACGCGGCCATGCACCCTTTTTACCGTTTTAATCTGCGTGTACTGACACACGCGCGTCCCGTTTACCGTCTTTTTTCCATGATTATGCGAAGAGGCTTTTACGGCAATCCCGAAAATTTTTTCAAACAGTTCGGCGGACAACTGGCGGCAGGCGACCGTCCGGTTTTTGAGGATCCGCAGTTCCGCCAAGTGACTGAAAAAAGTATTGGGGAAGGCTGGCGGCAGGGCGTGACGCGTACCGTCGCCGAAATCGAAAACTGGATACGCTCCTCCTGGGGATTCGACGTAGCGGCCGTCAAAGCCCCGGTTGATCTCTGGCACGGCGGGGATGATTGCCACGTCCCCTCCGTGCTGGGCGCACGGCTTTCGGAGCATTTGCCGCAGGCCCGCCGTTTTGTGTGTCCCGGTGAAGGTCACATGATGTTTTTCTCCCACTGGCCGAAAATGCTGGATGCCCTGCTGAACGACTGATTCGGCCTGCTCATCCCTCTATCTTTTCTTTAAAAAAGTCACAATTTCCCCCCGGTTTCACCCATTTGGGTGATGCGTTGGAAATGGATTCGGACTAAAGTGCGGTACGGTCTGGTGTTTGGCTGGATTTGAAATGACGGATCCGACGACTGAAATCGGGGAGTGAACAATGGCCGATTTTAAAGTGAGCAATTATAAAATGGATAATGATGGCGAAACAAATCACTGTATCGTCCGGGCTTACCGGCGGAAAACGCGGAAAAATAAACCCGACGAGCTTTACGGTGTTGTCGAGACGGCCGGCAACGGCGAAATGGTGGTCTTTCGGAGTTTCGAGCAACTCTGGAAGATTCTTTTTTCTTCCGCATCCGTCGAATACGGCCTCGTCGGAGAAATCAAACGTGAAGACTGTGAGGAACGGCGG
>JBHHXB010000144.1:0-5875 GCA_046756825.1 Nitrospiria bacterium
TGAAAGACCCTTCAAAGTTTGGCACAACAAATGCCCGAGCCGTTGCAAGCCAACTGGCGACAAGCGTTGAAGTCTTTACTCAACCACCCGGAACGTTTGCTGCCAGTGGCTCCCGCATCGACGACTCAAAGGATGCCCATATCAGCGGAAGTGACCCGAATAGGCCCGACGACAACCCCTCAGCCTCTGATCTCGACGCTGCTATCTGACCCAGTTAAAGGGACCAAAGGCAAACGGGCCTTCCTCTTTTGAGGAAGGCCCGTTTTTTATTGCCCGCTTTTTCTGAAAAACGGGCTTAATAACACCGCGAATAGCCGCAGTGCGCGCATTTTTCACAGCCTTCCCCGAAGATGAGCTCACAGCCGCAGTCCGGGCAGGGGAAGACCATCTTCTTGGTTTCCAGAATCACTTCCTCCGAGGTTTCGGAACCCGCGCCTATCTCTCTGTGTTCCGAAACCTTTGTTTCGAGTGACTGATTGAAGATTTTGGCGATGGCGTCCGAGCAGGAGAGAACTTTGTCCGGACCGATGCCGAAGGGCTTGTTGCAGCGAATGCCGATAAGCTGCTTGACAATGTCGCGCGGTGTGACGCCCGCCCGCATGCATAGCGAAATCAGCCGCCCGATGGCCTCGTTAAAAGAACCCTCGCAGCCACCCGCCTTGCCCATCGTGGCGAAAGCCTCAAAGGGCTTGCCGCCTTCCTTGTCCTGGTTGACCGTCAAATACAGATCCCCGCAGGAGGTCTGCCGCCGCGTCGTGGTACCGAACATGACGTCCGGCCGAGGCCGCGGCGTGACGATGGGAAAGTGTGCTTTTGAATCGGCGACCGGCATTGGATTGACAGCCTCTGTTTCATTTGTTTTCTTTTTGGACTTGCCGACGTTCATGACCTGATCGGGACGGCAGCCGTCACGATAGACCGTGATTCCCTTACAGCCGAGACGATAGGCCAGCAGGTAGGCTTCCTTGATTTCCTCGGCCGTCGACTCTTTCGGGAGATTGATGGTTTTGCTGACGGCGGAATCGGAATATTCCTGAAAGGCGGCCTGCATGCGGACATGCCATTCCGGGGAAATGCCGTGCGAAGTCACGAAGACATCCTGCCAATGCTGGGGCACTTGATCCAGACCGTGCACCGAGCCCTTGTTGGCGACAATCTGATCCAGGAGCGTCTCGCTGTAAAATCCTTCCCGCTTGGCCACATGAATAAAATCGTCGAGCACGTAGGGCAAGTGCTCGCCATCCATCACATTTTTATACCAAACGAGGGAAAATTCCGGCTCGCAGCCTCCCGAGGTATCGGCAATCATGGAGATCGTCCCTGTCGGCGCGACCGTGGTGAGATAGGAGTTGCGCAATCGTACGCTTTCTTCCTGATGACGGGAGCCTTCCCAGTGCTCGTAGACCCCGCGCTGCTCGGCGAGCTTCGCCGATTCGTCACGGGCCATTTTATGGATGAAGCCCATGACAGTGCGGGCCATTTCGACGCCGTCTTCCGAATTGTAGGGGATTTCCAGTTTGAACAGCATTCTGGCAAAACCCATGACGCCGAGACCGATTTTACGGTTGGCCCGGGTGATTTTTTCGATTTCTTCAATGGGGTAGCGATTCATATCAAGAACGTTGTCAAGAAAATGCACCGAGGTCCGAACGGTTTCCTCAAGGGCCGCCCAGTCGATTTGATATTGACTGTCCACCTCTTTGAGATGACGATCCAGAACAATGCTGCCCAGGGTACAGCTCTCGTAAGGCAGAAGGGGCTGCTCCCCGCAGGGATTGGTCGCTTCCATATCGGCGACATGCGGTGTGGGATTAGCGCGGTTGGTGGCGTCAATAAAGAAGAGCCCGGGTTCCCCGGTTTGCCAGGCCTGCTCCGCGATTTTATCCATGACCTGCTTGGCGGGAATCGTTTTGACCGCCGTCCCCGTTCTCGGAGAAATGAGTTCGTAGTCCGTCCCCTTTTTATACGCCTCCATAAAGCGGTCGGTCAGGGCCACGGAGATATTGAAATTGGTGACTTCGGAGGTGTCGGATTTACAGGAGATGAATTCCAGAATATCGGGGTGATCAACGCGAAGAATCCCCATATTTGCACCACGCCGCGTTCCGCCCTGCTTGACGGCCTCGGTTGCGTGGTTGAAGACCTTCATAAAGGAAATCGGGCCGGATGCCACGCCGCCCGTGGATTTCACGCGGTCGTCCTTGGGACGCAGTCTTGAAAAGGAGAAGCCCGTGCCGCCGCCGGATTTGTGAATAATGGCCGCTTGTTTAACAGTTTCAAAAATGGATTCCATCGAATCGGCGACGGGGAGGACAAAGCAGGCCGAAAGCTGCTGGAGATCCCGGCCGGCGTTCATCAAGGTGGGGGAATTGGGCAGAAAGCGGAAGCGGGACATGAGATTAAAAAACTGATCCTCGGTTTCCTCCACATCGGCCTCGGCATCGTAAATCAGATCGGCTTGCGCGATGTTGTTCGCAACGCGGCGGAAGAGATCGGCCGGGACTTCGGTGACCGTGCCCTCCAGGTCCTTGACCAAGTACCGCTTTTCCAAAACGCGAAGGGCATTCGGAGAGATTTCAACTCCTTCTTCCTCGGATGTTGTTGTGTCCGCCGCGTCTTGATAGGCCGTCGCCCTGCCGTTTTGCCGAATCCCTTCCATTGCTTCCCCTCCCCGAGTGATTGTTTATTTTGAGATTAAAATCTGGAGCCCTCGACGTGTTGAAAATGACCACGACACGCATATAGCTATAGAAGAAATTTTTTACGTTGTCAAGACTTAATATACCATATATTGTAGTCATTTAAAATAAAACAAACAGGATATTGTGGAACTACTGAATACAAGCTGTGGAAAAGGTGTGGGAGAAATGTCTATTCGACGCGAAAATAAAGGAGTTTTGTCACAATCCCTGTTCTTTCGACGGTGGCCTTTGTCAATTTTCTCGTATCGTTGACCTGGCCCCTGGACTCAAGGGAAAAGTACTTGCTGCGGGTCGTAAACCATTGCACCCGCCCGTCGGTTCGGATGCGTCCATCCACATCCTCCGGCAGCTCATCCTTGAAATCCTGCGCGTTCGCATCCTGAAAAGGCCTTTTTTCGATCAGACGGCGCGCCTCGGTTTCGTCGATCCCTTCGTCAATAGACTGAAGCACCAGATTATCCGCCGTGTTGACATTGATCTTCCCGCCCCCGTAGACCGTGAGATAGGGGGAAATGGCCGCGTAGATTTCCTGAGTAATGCCCTGAACCATGCGCAGTTCGCTCAAGGTGGTCATGTTACCGTTCTTGGCGGAATAACCGGGTTCGCGTGCCTGATACGTGGGGCTTTCGGCGCCGAAGGGGCGGGGCTCGTCATCGGTGTCGATCCAGTCGATGATGGGATCGACCAGGTCCGGGTTGACCTCTAAAAGCATGAACAGGCGGACGAGTTGATCCCTTCTCGCTTCCATGACGGTTTCCTTCCCGCTACCCTGGTTGATCAGGTAATTGATGTTGATTTTACGCTCCTCGTCGATAATGGCCCCGCTGAGCAGACCGTCACCTAAAGGGTATTCCGGGATGGGAAAGGCCCAGAGCTCGTCCAGTCCGTCGTAGGCATTGCTGTTTTTCGCATCATCAATCAAGAGGGCTTCTCCGGCGGAAATCCCGGAACGCGAAAGATAGTAGGCCTTCAAATCATCCCGGAAATTCCCGGCGGCGCGCAGGTCGGAGCGGATCTGAAAGTCAGCCTCAAAAATGATGACGACCAGTAAAAAGATGATCAACAGGCTCAACAGCAGGGCAAAACCCTTCTGATTTTTGAGGAGCGCGGGGGAACCGCTCAGGTCTGTATTAAGGGGCAACCTTTTCATAGGAAAGCACCAGGAAGGTCACATCCAGCAAATCCGGGTTGGAAAACCGGGTTTTCATGGAGAGCCGCTTAATCCGAAGGGGATGCGGGCCGTTTTCAAGTGCGCTCAGAAAAGGCGTGATTTGCGCGAGCGTGACCTTTTCGACCTTGACCTCGACGGGCACTTCGCGAAAGCGCGACTGATGCTCCTGCGGGGTCAGAGGACGAATAAAGGCGATTTTATTTTTAATGCGGTTTTTCGCGGCGTTTTCCTCAAGAAAGGAGAGCGGTGAAAAGCCGCTTTCCTTCGGGAGCCGTTTTTCAATGGCGTCGATTTCACTGGAAATCTCGCCGTATTCCTGCTGTAATTTCACCAGTGTCTTTAGATCCCCTTCTTTTCTCGGGATCAGCCGTTCGAGCTGCGTCATGCGCTGCAGGGCGGGGTCGGCCAGCATAAAGTACAGAATCAGCGAAAGGGCGATGAGTCCCCCGCCGCCCAGCATCCACCGCTCCCGTGATGAAAGACGGATCATGAACTGATCAATACGACTCAGCAGGTTATTTTTTTCCACCTTGTTCCTTTTCGGACACCGTCATTTTGATACGAAACCGCACCTGTTTTTGGCTCGCGGCGGCCTTGGCATCGCTCACCTCGACCTGCCGGAAGTGCCTGGCCGAGAGCAAGCCGCCACGAATGCGATCCACTGATTCAAAGGAATCCGTTTCGGCCTGGATACGCACGACGCCGCCGTCGATCACCAGGTTAAAAACGTCGATCTTGACATTTTTGGGGACTGCTTCTGTAATTTCCTTCAAAATCGTGAGCGGGCTTTTTTCGTGGATGCCGAAGAACTTCCCGGTTTGACGACGGGCGGTAATGGCCGCGCGGGTCTGCTCGACTTCATTGACCACATTTCGAACATTGGGAAAGGTCGTCGTAAAGGCCTGTCGAAGCGTGGTTTTGATGGTCTGGTACCGCGCCTCCTTTTTTTGATAATGCAGATAGAGATCGCCTCCCATCAATCCCAGTAAAAAAAGGAGAATCAGCGCGAAACTGACCAGACGATGTCTGCGTTCGAGGGTTTCCTTTCCAAAAACAAACTCGCCCTGACGGAAGTTGATAGGCGGCCCTTCGCGGTCCTGCAAGGCAAGCCCGAGGGCCGAGGCATAGGTTGTCGAAACGGCATCGGCGGGCATGTCTTCAATCCCCTGTATGTTCCCGGCGCGGCTCCCCTTTGTGTAGTCGATTTCAAGCGGAGACATTTCGAGCAGCGCCGCGAGGTGTGTTTCCAGACCCTTTAATTTGCTCCCGCCGCCGCAAAGATGAAAAAACCGTCGGCTTTGCGGCGCTTCCTCAGTGTCGGCAGCAGCGGCTTCGGTTTCAGAAAGGTTTTTGGGATGCGACGGACTGCGAACCTGCCGGGTTTTCTCGATTTCCGTGGCGATTTTGGCGATGCCGGCTTCGACGGCTTCCAACGCGACGATGCTTGCCTCGTCCGTGGGATCCTCCATGCCGAGATCCATTTCCCGTTTTTTTTGCTCGGCGGCTTCCCGGGAGAGGTCCAAAACCTCGGCAATGTGCTCCGTGATGACCTCTCCGCCCAGGGGCAGCGTGCGCACCCAGTTGAGCCGCCCCCCCTGCACATGGCAGAGGGTTGTTCGTTTCGCGCCGAGATCAATTACAAGCAATTCATCTTCGGAATGAAGACCGTCTGGAAGAAGGTAGGTCGCGAAAGAAAAAAGGGCGAGCGGGTTGAAACCGACCCACGCCGGGTCGATGCCGATGGCCTGAAGCTGAGCCAAACAGCCTTTTAGGGTGGTATTGGGGATGGCCGAGACCAGCAAGGGGGTTTCCTGGTGTTGTCCCTGTCGCTGCGAATACAGGTTGTTTTGGGGGCGATTCAGCACCATGTAATCGAGCACGCTGTCTTCCAAATCAAAGGGAAGTTCCCCCTCGGCTTCGAAGGGCACAATCTGGCCGATTTTTTTGAGATCCGTGAAAGGGAGGGTGAGCTCCCGTGTCGAAACCAGGTCTCCGGGGACTG
>JBHHXB010000145.1:0-5812 GCA_046756825.1 Nitrospiria bacterium
GAAATAGCCCCAGCCCTTCGGGTTTCGTCTGAAAAAGCGCCACTCATCGTTGCTCGTCGTTCATTTGGAGTCACCAAACTTCCCTCCTCTCGCCTTGATTGGCGTTTTTTTAGATGAAACAGAGCCCATTGGGTTTGTGTTAACAGGCCCTAGTTTCCTTGTCGTCTTTGAATGATTTTAACCGAACGATCGGTACATTTCAAGGGAAAAATGTTGCCTCAAAGCTCGTTAATCGTTTGACGTCGCCCCTTTATCATAGATGCCCTTAAGTGGTCTCTCTAAAAAATAAGAAAAAATTGAAAAAAAGGGTTGACACAGGCGGCGAGCTTCTTTATATTGATTTTGAGATTGATTATCAATTAGCCTCTTTTTTGTGGGGGGTCTGAGGTGAGAAATGCAAAAGGATGAGCCGGTGAAGAGTAAGAAGATCGTGCTGGATTTTTTGGATCACGGATCGGAAGAGAAGGATCACCGGTGTCTTTGCGGCAGCTTGATTGCGCGGATTTGCGATGCGGGGCTCGAATTAAAATGCAAGCGGTGCAAGCGCTTTCATGTTATTCCGCTGACAAAGGTTGAAAATTATTAAAAAGCATCAATGAATTCATAGTCCCGAACGGTGGCGGTGCCTGATCCGGCCATCAGTTTTTTTAGCGGCTCGCGGTATATCACCCAAAGCCCGAAACGAAGAATCGTTTCGGGCTTTTTTTGTTTGGGTTCAGCGAAAGAAGCACCTGTGTTTTATTGAGAAGTTCCCTAAGACCTCCTCCGGGGGCGCGCTTGAGGGAAGATGAAAAGGCCGATCCGATGGAAACGGATATGAAAGAAGACGAACCGGACATGAAAACGGCTGGACATCCCTCCCCCCGTCCGCTGTTTCTGCTGCCTTGGATTTGGAGGCATCCGGAGAATGGGAGTCTTCTATTGCGCTTTTTATTCCA
Source organism: Nitrospiria bacterium (assembly GCA_046756825.1). GTDB lineage: Bacteria > Nitrospirota > Nitrospiria > SBBL01 > JAADHI01 > JAADHI01. Next base: position 939 of record JBHHXB010000145.1, read on the forward strand.
GCTCAACCGCCCAAACCCCCGCTCTCTCAGGGGCTGCTCCGGCTGGTTTCTTTTCCGTCTCTGCGTCCGGACGGGATAAGAATACCGGAGTGCCTATCCCGCCCGCCTGAGAGAGCGGATCGGGGCGGTCTGGGGTGACCGGCAGCGGGCAACGTGCAAACGGCCGGGAAGGAGATTCAAATGGAGCAGTTCTGCGAAAAAGAAACGCTGGTTTCCGCGCCAAACGCCATGATTCAGCGGTGTTCCTGCGGGACTTATCATGTCGAGTTCGACAGCGTGACGCTTCATTTATCTTCCGCGCAATTCACTTCGGTCGCCCGGGTTTTCAAACTCGCGCTCGGCATGCTCTCTGTTCAAAGGAAAACAGAGGAGCGCATCGAGCGGATGTTTTATGTCAAGTAAGAGATATATGAAGGAGGAGTTTTAATGACGAGAGGGCTTGGGTGGTTTCACCAGGCGCGCCGCAGGCGGCTGTCAAATAAGGGGTCGTCTCATTGATGTGGTGTGGCTCCCAACAAAAGAGGAGGCAAAGACATGAACAAGGAATCGGAGCCGATCGAAGTCCTGGCGCACTCCGAAATCGGGAAAATCGAACGATGCAAATGCCGAGGCTATCATCTCACTTTTCGCAACATGGTGTTGAATTTTCACCGGAAAGAGTTTGTCTCGCTTGTCCGACTCTTTCGGCAGGCGAGTGAAAAAGAAGATGAGGACTATCTTTTTTCGTATGTTAACCGGGGTGATCTTTGAATTTCCGGCTGAAGGCAAAGACAAAAAATCTGATGAATGGATTCTACATTGTTTAAAGAAAGGTATATGAAATGAAGAAGTTAGGAAAAGTAATGATCAAACTGATGGTCATGATTGGGATCATCAGTTTTTCCAGCATCCCCTTTGGCCATGCGGCCGGGGAGCTTATCCATCCGGAGGTCGGCTTTCTCGTCGTTGCGCCTGATCGGGGCTTTCTTGGAAACGAGGAGGTCAGGGAACTCTACGAGGCGTTTTCAGAAAATTACGCGGCGGAGTTATCTTTTGCGACGGCCAAGCAGACGCGTGAAAACCTGGCTTCTGGAATGAACCGTCTGAAGGCGAGAAATGTCCGGCGTGTCTGGGTGCTTCCGCTTTTTCTTTCGCCCGCCCACACGCTATATCAAAAAGCAGTCAAAGTATTGGAGGAAGAGTCATGGGGTGTGCCAATACAGATCAGCGATACAATGCACACAAGCTATTTGACGGATGAAATCCTGAAAAAGCGGATCAAGTCTTTGAGCAAGAAACCTTCGCAAGAGGTGCTTGTCGTTGTCTCTTCCGGCGCAGCCGATCAGAAAAGCGAGGACGAAATTAAGGCAGATATCGAGTCTGTGATCGGTAGGGTGAACAAAGCCTTCCGGTTCAGGGCCTCGGAAGCCGTTGTGCTCTATGACCGCAGCGCGGAGAAGGAAGACCGGGAAGACGCGCTGGACCGGGCGATTGAGCGTATCGCCTTGAACCGGGCGAAAGGGGAGCGTGTTTTGGTCGTCCCGTTTAACTTCGGCAGAAAATTGACGAATATGATGGCCGAGTGGAATTGGGTGAAGAGAAGGCTCTCGAAATACGACAAAATTGTGTCCGATGGCGAGGGCATACTGCCTCATGAAAACGTCGGTATTTGGCTTAAAAAGATGGCCAATCTCAGACTTCCCCTATCGGATGAAGAGATCGGCGTCGTGCTCATGCCGCACGGCTCCGATTTTAATTGGAACGAGACGATCCGCCAAAATTTAAAGCCCTTGCTTGAGCGTTACAAGATTGAATACGCCTTCAGCATGGCCGACCCGAAGGTCATCGAACGCGCGGTCGAACGTCTGGAAAAGCGTGGTGCACGGGCCATCATGGTGATACGTGTTTTTTCGCTGGCTGCGTCTTTTCGGGAAAAAACCGAATATATTTTGGGCTTGAACGATGCCTACCGCCGCGCGGGCGGGACGATGCGGGTTTCCAGCCCCGCTATCTTCACGACACTGGGCGGGACGGAGGACGATTCGCTTCTCGCGGACATCATGCTGGAGCGGGCCAAGGGCCTGAGCAAAAACCCCGAAAAAGAAACGGTGATTCTCTTGGCCCATGGCACGGATGACGAGGAAAGAAACCGTCACTGGATGAATAATCTCGCGACCCTCGCCGGTGAAATGCAAAAAAACGGCGGATCGGCGTTTAAGGATATTCAATATTACACCTGGCGGGAGGACTGGCCCGACAAGCGGGATAAGGCCGTCGAAGTGATCCGTCAAATGATTGAGATAGCCAACCGGGATGGAGGAACGGCCATCCTCGTTCCCGAACGCATCACAGGTCAAGGGCATGGCGAGGAATTTTTAGAAGGACTTGATTTTCGCTATACCACCGGCTTCGCGCCGCATCCGAATTTTGTCAAATGGGTGGAAGGACAGATTGAAAGAGGAAAGAACGTGCTTCTTTCAAAGCCGCTTGTGGCGGATCGAGGGGACTGGCAGCCGATGGCGCAGGCCCATCTTCAGAATGGCGAGTAGGTGCCTCATGAACAAAGTAAGGAATCTCAAAACTTTTTCTTGACAAGCATTTGCCTGTCGTGTTTTTTTCTTAAAACTTGAGAGTGATTCTCAATATTAAAATTAAGTAGCGGCTGGCGATCAGAACCATTAGGCATCCAGAAGCCCAGGGCGAAGCAACAACGCCTTGGGCTTTTTTTTTGGCCCGGCGTTGAAATTCAACACACTCAACGTGAAGGAGAGCGACACAATGTATTGCAAAATGTTTCATTCGAAAATCTTGATGTTATTGGCCGCCGTGCTGTTGGCTGGCGGCTGTTCCAGTTCGGGCGGCGGCAGTGGCGGTGCCACCGAGCAGTCGATTTCCGGCATCGTTTCCGACCCCGCCGTCGAAGGGGCCGAGGTCATCCTGGTTCGTTCGGACGGCAGCCTGACCGGTATTTCGGCCCGGAGCGGCGCGGACGGGCGCTTCTTGCTCGCAGGCGCGCCCATCGACTTGACAGGGTACCGGCTGAAAACCGCGAGCGGTGCCGACACCGGCACGGGGCAGGATTTCAGAAGCATCGAGCTCTGTCTCCCGCTGGCGCTGTTTTCGACTTTCGACAACGTCGTCGTCTCGCCGCTGACCTGCATTGTTCAGGCGGCCTTCGACGGGACCGACATCAATGCAGCCGTCGCCGCGGTCCAAGGGAAACTGGGCGGCATCGACTTGAGCGCCGATCCCGCCGGTGACCTGGGATCCGCTGTTATCGCTATGAAACTCACGGCAATCCTCGCCGAGGGCAAGACGGCGAAGGAGGTCTGGCAGGGGCTTGACGCGACGCCCGGTGTCGATGACGCCGATCTGGACGCGATCTTCGGCCCTGGAGAGGTGGCAGACCGCCTGAAGGCCCTGTTTGCAAAAATGGACGCCGCGGCGGCCGTCTCCGGCGCGACGGTCGCGGACGTGGCGGCGCTTGTGCAAAGGGAGCGCATCGAGGCGGCCATCCGGGAAAGTTTGGCCGACGGCCTGGCCGCGCTAAGCGATCCGGCGGAAATCGCCAACGCGAACGCCAACATTGACGCCCTCGTGGCGCACCTGATGGGTATGAAGGGGAGCGCAGCGAGAAGCTATCTCATGAAGGTGGACGTCGTCTCGACGATCTCCAGCGGCGGCGGTATCTGCTTCAAAGATGAGCGCAGTCTCCCCTGTGCGCCGGCGCGGAAAATTATTGCGGATACCTTTGATCCGGCCGCCTTTATCACGCAGCTGGTTCTGGTGAACCGTGACTCCGAATTCGCCGATTCGCTGAAACTCGCTTATTACCGTGTCGACAATCCGGTGACCGGGAATCACCAGCTCGTCGTCTACGATGGCGTGACAGAGCGGCAGACCGTGGTGAAGACCAACGTCATTATCGGCGGCCGCGCCTTTGTGCTGGAAGGACGGCAAGAGGGGGACAAACGGATCATCACTGGCAAGAAATACGGCATCTTCCTCGACCCGAACCAGGCGCAGGAAATGCGGACCGCGCCGGACGGCCGCGGCGGGTTTTTCGAGTACGTTCATTTCTTCGACAACGCCTTCAAGCGCTATGACGTCGGGAGTCCCTCGAACGAGCGGACGATCTTCGACAGCATGATGCTGACACAGACCTTGAAGGATCAGGGAATTTTACGGGTCTCCAGCCATTACACCTTGTTCAACAACACGAACGACCCCGACAATTCCTATGTTGAGCTTGAAGCCTTCGAGCGTCTGCCCGACCCCTTGCAAGGGGAAACGGGAGCCCATATCCCGCAAACGGCCATTATCGCCCGGCTTGTGGATGGGAAGATGACGCAGGGACGCTTCCTCGGCTTTTTGAGGGACGTGGCCGGTATGACGCGTAGGGTGCTGGTCAGTTTCGAGGCTGTGCACACACCCTCCGCCTCCGCCGTATTTGAACAGAAGCTCCAGGTCTGCCCGCCCGATTTAAGCGGCTGCACCGATGTCGCGGGCGGCGACGGGGCCTTTTATTTTATGACAGAAAATGACACCCATATTTATCTGGCGAAGCAGGGAGCCCAAAACCTATATGCATTTGACAAAGGGGCGGAAAGCCTGTCGGTCGTCTCGGGTGTCAAATATCCCGCGGACTTCGATCCGGCGCGGCACTTGACCAGCGCGGGCGGTCACGGCGGGGGTGGACTCCTAAGTGATTTTAGTTCTATCGCGGGGCCGAATACCCATCTGGGCGACGGCTCAAATGCCTATCTCGCCATCAACTACGACCTCGACCGGGACACCAGGCTCGGGTCCTTCAGGTTTCTCGGCGATATTTTTATGCAGAAGCACGGCCAGATCCTGAAGTTCACCGGAACCAGCGGCGTGAAGATGTTCGACAA
>JBHHXB010000146.1:0-5735 GCA_046756825.1 Nitrospiria bacterium
CTGCTTCGATGATGCCAATTTAGACAAAAAAAAGAAAGCAGTCGCACTGATGGAATCGCTGTGGGAAAGTGCAAACGGGGTTTTGAGTCTTCAGGTGCTCAAGGAATTTTTTGTCACGGTCACCAAAAAGCTGTCCCCTGCGATGGACTTCGCGGAGGCGAAGTCGGCAACCATTGATCTTTTAAGTTGGAACGTTTTTCTTGAAACGGGAGATTCTTTTGAGAAATCTCTCGAAATTGTTGAAAAGTACAAGGTCTCGTTTTGGGATGCGAATATTCTAAGCGCAGCCATTTTGTCGGATTCGCATCAGCTTTTTACTGAAGATATGCAGCACGGTCAAATCATCGAAGGCGTGAAAATCGTCAATCCATTTTTGTAATCCCAGCCTTTCCGAGTGTTCATCTCGCTTTAATTGCCTAAGCAAGTCCTGTGCAACGACTCAGTCAATCCGGACGGTCTGAGCGATGTCTACAAGATAGATCCAGCACTCGTGTCGCCTCCAGCCATAATGTCCGTCTCATTCCAGCCCCTTTCTGGAAACAGAATAAACCGGACACTTTATCAACTCTCTACAAAATGCTTCATTTTTCTTGAAGGGAGTCCCTCTGGGAATATATTGAAAAAAATTGGATTGCACGAAGCGCTGCGTGCGGAAGGTGAATTTTCTTGAAATGATGGATAAAAAGAGGGCAAGCGGAGCTAAAAAAGTGAGTGCGGCCTGTCCATGCTGAACCCAATGACTGATTGTACATTCGTGGGCATCAAGGATTTCATTCTCAGAATAGGCATGATAAAGCGCAAAACAGGAAAAAAACAGGAAATACGTCAGGAGAGGCGTTGTGAAAAAACGGGTGTCGCATTTCTTATCGGGTAGGGGATGCACTGGTATTGTGAGGTTAAAGTACATTAGAAAATGAAATACGTTAATACTAACCGGTCTGCCCGAAAATGGCATTTGACTTTTTATCGGGAATCTTTATAATGCGCTCGTCATGAAAAGGCTTCGTTGCAAGAAGGTTTTTCCAATACTCTTCTTGGCCCTCTTTTATTTTTCCGCAGTTTTCCTGGGATCACTTTGCCCTTCCGGGACTTCCGAGCACGTCCATCATCAAAAACAGAAGGTGCATCACTCATTCTCCTGTCTTCTGGCATGTTCCAGTATGGTTACGCGGGATGTGACATCACCCTTGCTTCTATCCGCGCTCCCGCTTTTTGGAATTTTGTTCCTTGCCCTATTATTACTTCATTTCAAACCCAACACATCAAATCTTCATGCCCGCGCCCCGCCTCGGGCGCTCTCGTACTAAAAATCCATTCATTTCTATTGGGATAAGTGAGTCATCTTAATAGAGAGTTCTTGCAGAATATAAAACCTTTGAGAAAATGATCCGAAAGAAGGTGATCTTTTTCCGGGTTTTCAGCGTCAACTTGCTGAAATTGCTAATTTCTCATTAAGTACTTGCGCTTAGCGGCTAGCCTTGCAACGCCGTTCTCGCAAAAAGGGAGAGATGAAAAAAATAGCACTAAGCATTGTAGTGGTCTACCTGTGCTTGTCCGGATTGATGATGGTCAGGGCAGGGGATCTAGAAATAGTGAAAGGCCACGCCATCGTCGAAGTGGCATCGGACAAAGTCAAACCGAATCAATTGATTAAGGCGGTTCAAACGATTCAAGGAAATGGTTGGTATTGTACGGTGGAGCTGATGTGTGAAACAGGGAAACTGTGCAATGCCTAAGGAAATTCAATGGCGTTTATTTTGAAGGGAGCGATTATGTACAGGAAGTTGTTATCTTTTAGGCAGTCAATTTACATCAGTTTTTGGGCGGGGCTTTTAATCTTTCTGCCTATCGCCAAGGTATCCGCCAGTTGTGGTGCGGGCAACTGTTTTCTGGTGACTGGGGCGCAGGAAGGCATTTCGTCGCCTAGCCAGATGACATTGGATATTTCTTATCGTTACATTCCGATGGATGATTTCCAAAGCGGAAGCGGGAGTACAACTGAGGTCTTAACACCCAGTGTCGATTTCGAAAATAGAGAAATTGAAAACGAACACCACCGAGAAGTCCGCACGATTAACGAACTTGTGCAAGTGGATATCGGCTACGGGGTGACAGAACGCTTCACCTTACAGCTAGCCATTCCACTCATCAATAACCGCACGCACGAACATTATGATGGTATCTCCGCCACAAACCCGACTGGCACTTTTACGCGCGAAGACAGCTCTTCCGGTATTGGAGACATTCGTTTGATTGGGCGTTATGCCCCAGTGGTGACCACACGGCATCTCGTTGTGCTTGGAGGCGGAATCAAGTTTCCGACCGGGGAATATAAACTCTTTAACGCCGAGGGCACGATCAATGAGCCCTCTGTTCAGCCAGGCACCGGATCTACGGATTATCTTTTTTCGGTTTTTTATGACTATCAGATCATCCCGCATAAACTAGACAGCTTTGTCTCAGGCAGCTATCAAGTCACGACCGAAAATGACCTGGATTATGAGTTTGGTGATCAAACTCTATTCAATGTCGGTCTGAATTATCTGCTTGAAACAGAAAAAAAAATCAGTGTCAGCGGCCAACTCAACTTTCGTCAGGCGGATCGCGATACCTATGAAACCACAACAGGCGGTGCCGGTGTGCCTTCCACCGGTTCAATATCTCTTCATTTTACACCCGGCATTCGTATTCAGTCCTCAGACAACTTAAGTCTCTACAGCTTCCTTCAACTACCAATCTACCAATATGTGAATGAGAAAAATGTGGTGTCTCGCTTCGGGCTTGTTTTAGGGGCGACCTATACTTTTTAGGTCAAGACTTAAGGCGCGTAATAGTTGATGTTTTAAATATCGTTTAAAAAAGGAGTTTATTGATGTTACATAAAAATAAAACCATACAGAAAAAAGTCATGGCAATCCTGGCCCTTCCCTTTGCTTTTTTATTAAGCCACTGCGCCAAAGATTTTGATGCACCCACAAAAACAGGTGCCCCAAAAGTCGCTGAAGAAGTGATCTCATCCGGTTTGAGCTCACCTCTTGATGTTGTGATCATCCCGGAATCCGCCGCAGCCGCTCCGGGAAAATCACTCGCGCATGAAGATCTGCTGGTCGCCAATTTCGGAGACAATAGCATCGTTCAAATTGATAAATCGGTCGAGCCCCATACGATTACTGCCTTTGCTGATCAGAGCGACACAGCGGACTTAAACCAGCCGACTGGCATTGCCTTTGATGTCTTGAGTGTCCGAGGAGAGATCTACGTGAGCAATTTTTTGGATGATGATGGCACGGCGGTATCGGGTGGGGCCATCACGGTTTTTAATAAAGATGGTTCACTCAATCGCGTGATCGACGATGTTTTATTTCAAGGCGCGAGAGGCATTGTTTATGACGCAGAACATTCAACGGCGGGGACGGCGATCTTTTATGTTTCAAATTCCTCAAACAACAGCATTCTAAAAGTGGATGTAACGACCACGACCGATACGGTAACGACTTACGCAGACATGAGCTTCTTAGGCCTGGCCGGACTCAATCCAACACAGCTTGCCATCAGCCCTATCGAACCACACAATCTCTACACTGCGAATACCGGATTGCGAACGGGCGCAGCCCCTGTCGGCTCGACCATTACGATCTTGCCGACAAATTCGACAACCATTCCCGTACCCTCAAATCAAATTCGTTTGATGATTGCCGGTGAAGTTACCGGCCCGCTTTCCCTGGATTTTGATGATGAAGGCCGTCTTTATGTGGCAGGCCACAAATCGGGCACCCTGGCACAAATTGATGCTCAAATCGGCTTCAAGATCAAAAGCGTCGAAACCGGCGAGGACGAAATCCAGGGCATGAGCGTCGGTGAAGGCGGCATTTATATCGCCACAGAAGGCGGAAAAATTATCGAAGTCGATGCGTCCTTATTAACCGGTGAGTCTGCTGGCGGTGACGGTGGACATCATGGATGAGCATGAACTCCAGAAAAGAGGTTGAATCATGAAACACTCAAGTCAATCCATAAAAAAAATATGGGTCTCTATGTTTATGTTTTTGGCCTTAAGCTTTTTGACCGGCATGGCAGAAAGACCCCCGCTCGTCGGTGGGCCAGCTCCGGATTTTCAATTGGAGCAATTGAAAGGCCCATCGTCAAAGATCTCAGACTATCGTGGCAAGGTGATCCTACTCAATTTTTGGGCAATCTGGTGTACCCCTTGTAAAAAAGAAATGCCGGAAATACAGGCGGCCTACGAGGCATTAAAAGATGAAGGTTTTGTGGTCTTGGCGCTTAATTTTGGTGAAAAAGCAGAAAAAGCCGAAAAGCTGGTCAAAGAGATGGGCCTAAGCTTTCCCATTTTGCTGGATAGAGATGTTGAGGTGGCCGAACGTTACCGGGTTGTTTCCCTGCCCGTGAGCTTTTTCATTGATACAAAGGGCATCATCAAAGAGCAGGTCTTTGGGGGTTCGCTCACCTTAGATCAAATCACCGAGGTCTTCCACAGGCTTCAGGGGCAGGCAGGTTAGGCCCTTGTCATTGACTGAAAAGAACGAACATGCTGCGTGGGCCTAGGTCGTGAGCTTGTTAAGGGCACGGCACATCTTGTCCAAAAGATCAAGACCTGGATCGATGACGGTGTGCTCGATAACTAGCGTTTAAAATAAACAGAATGAAAAACATGCGACAAAAAACAATCTTCAGACGGCCTGCCCCCTGCTGATCATGGTTCATCTGCCTCTGGCGGCCTTGATGCCGATGCAGGTGGAGGCGCATTTCCTTGAACATCGCGTAAATACCGACCATGCCGTAGTGCATACAATGCTGAGCTGCCGATTGGCTTGTACCGCATTTGTGTTCATGCCCTCTCCGACGACAGGAGACCTGCAAGGCTTAAGTCCTTCGGTTGAAACACAATCCCTATCCTATGAAAATCTATATAAAAAAGTCGCTCTCTCCGAGCCTTCTATTCGCGGGCCGCCTGTAGAACACCCTCCCTTTCCGCTTTCGTCGAGGGCAGGCAATTGATGCGGACGCAACAGTCATTTTTAAACAACTTAATGATTTATAGAAATAGAAGCAGGAGAAACATTGGTGTCGCCCCCCTCCGCTTGATCATTGAGACCTTGTTTCAGTACACGATCGTTCAGGAACTGAAAGGAACGCAATTGGACTTCGATTATACGGCGTCGATTGGATTTCGTTATTCATTTTAAAAGCACGGGAAGAAAAAACCATGTCACATGAAAATATAAGGCTCAAAGCCAAGTATGGCATCACCGCCTGGTTTTACGATATTTTGGACTATCCCTGGGAGCGGCAATATCGTCGATGGTGGCCTGAATTACTGAAGGATATCCGAGGTGAAGTGCTTGAAGCGGGGGTCGGAACCGGACGCAATTTGAAATATTATCATAGCGATGTTCGTCTAACCAGGATTGACCTCAGCCCCGCAATGTTGAAACGGGCAAAAAAGCGAGACAGAAAGGCCTCTTGTCAGGTCAGTCTTAAACAGGAAGATGCCACGCTCCTGTCGTCTATCCCAGATGCTGCGATTAGATCTTGGACAAGGCGCTTACCTTGAATCAATATTCAAGGACTGCTAAACTCATAACATTGATTCAGTTGAACTGAGATGATTTGATGAAAAAAGCAACTTCCCATCGCACAATTTTCTGGGCGATTTTGCTGGCCTTCAGCTTGATGCTGACGGGAAAAGCCATCGCCTGCTTCGCGCCCGCCGCGAT
>JBHHXB010000147.1:0-5727 GCA_046756825.1 Nitrospiria bacterium
CTCATCGGACGCATCAGCCTGAAGGCGGCACAGCCGAGGGATTTGATCGCCCTGAAAAATTCCATCGCCCAACTCCCCGAAATCGAAAAAAACCTGAGGCATCTTAAGGACGCGACGGCGGAAAACCTGCACCCCGCCATCATCGCGGAACACTTAAAGGCTTGGGACAACATGGAGGACGTTTATCGGCTGCTTGATGAAGCCGTCGTGCCGGAGCCGCCTTTTTCACTCAAAGAAGGAGGCGTGATTCGGCCCGGCTATCTGCCTGAGTTGGACGAGCTTCGGCGCTTCCAAAAAGAAGGCCGGTCGATGCTGACAAATATCGAACAACGCGAGCGGACGCGGACGGGCATCGACTCGCTGAAGGTCCGCTACAACCAGGTTCACGGCTACTACATCGAAATCAGCAAAACCCGTATCAGCAAAATTCCTGCGGACTACATCCGAAAACAAACCCTCGCCAACGCCGAGCGCTACATGACGGCGGAACTCAAAACGCTGGAGGAAAAACTCACCGGCGCGAAGGACGCCATCATCGCCCTCGAAGCGCGCGTCTTTGAAGACATTCGGGCGAACCTGGCCCCGGAGACAGGGCGGGTGCAGCACATGGCGAAGACCCTCGCCGTGCTGGATTTTTTGTCGGCGCTCGCGGAGTGCGCCCATCTTCACCACTACTGCAAACCCGTCGTGAACGACGAAGACCTGATCCGAATGACCGAGGGACGTCATCCCGTGCTGGAGGCGGGCATGTCCGGCGGAAAAGACGGCTTCGTGCCGAACGACACCCGCATCCATCCGCCGGGGGCCCGGCTTCTGCTTTTGACCGGCCCCAACATGGCGGGGAAATCCACCTATATGCGGCAGATCGCCCTCATTGTCCTCATGGCGCAAATGGGAGGTTATGTGCCCGCGAGAAAGGCCGTCATCGGCGTGGCAGACCAGATTTTTACCCGCGTCGGCGCGCAGGACGCTCTGACGGAAGGCATGAGCACCTTCATGGTGGAAATGACGGAAATGTCGCAGATTTTAAGACACGCCACGGGAAAGAGTCTGATTTTGCTGGATGAAATCGGCCGGGGGACGAGTACCTTCGACGGTGTCAGCATCGCCTGGGCCATTGCGGAATATGTCCACGACACGTTGAAGGCCCGCACGCTTTTCGCCACGCACTATCACGAATTGACCGGACTTTCGATACTTTACCCCGGCATCAAAAACTATCACGTCCTGGTGCGGGAATGGGGGGAGGAAATTGTCTTTTTAAGAAAGATGGTGGAGGGAGGATCGGACAAAAGCTACGGCATTCAGGTCGCCCGTCTCGCAGGGCTGCCACAGGATATCATCCGGCGGGCGAAGGCCGTTTTAAAAACCCTCGATCAAAAATCAGACCGCGCGCCGCTGCATGAACGTATCGCAAAAAAAACAGACACCGACGCTCTCGATCAGCCAGGTCTCTTTACCGCGCCGCCGAAAAAAACACCGGAACCGGACGTTCAATTTCAACAACACCCCGTGATCGAGGCCTTGAAAAAGATCAATCCGATGCACCTCACGCCCATGCAGGCCTTGCAGCAACTCGCCGACCTTAAAACAGAACTTGAAAACAGCGATGAGATGGAGCAGCCCGGTAACACGCTGGATTGACATTTTTTTGTAAAATCTTTAGTCTGCAGTGAAGCCTATGGGGAAGGAGTCCGGGACAATGCGGCGGACAGATCAACAATCCATTGCACAGGTCTATCACCAAAAAACGAAGTATTACGAAGCCCAAATGGCGGAGCAGCAGCAACCGCTGAATTGGGACACCCAGCCCTCCCCGTTCAAAGCATATCACACCGAAAAAAAGATTGATCTTTCTCCCTATCTTCCCTTAAAAGACAACCCCTTCACCGGGAAACCCCTCGAACCGATCCCGGAGGAAGAGGGCTATCCCTTTACGCTCGGCGCGCTCTCCCGTCTGCTTTATTTTACAAACGGCGTGACCGGCATCCTGCGATATCCCTCGGGCGACACCCTGGCCATGCGGGCCGCGCCGACGGCGGGGGGGCTTTATCCGGCGGAGATCTATGTGGCGGTCCGGAATTGCACCATTTTAAAAGACGGCATCTATAATTTCCAAACGAATGACCATTCCCTCGTCCTGGCCTGGGAAGGAGATTTCTGGAACGAATTTGAAAAATACTGCTTCGACCATGAGGCGATTGACACCGCGAACCTGCTCGTCATCACGACCGCCATCTTCCAGCGGAGCGCCTGGCGCTACCGCGAACGGGCGTACCGGCGGATTTTGCTGGATACGGGGCATGTCCTCGGCAACCTCACCGCCTACGCGTCTGAAGAAGGGTTTTTCGCCTATCCCATCGGCAAATTCGTGGATCACGCGCTCAACCGCCTTCTTTTTCTTGAGGAAGCCCTGGAAGGCGTCTTATCAGTGGTCGCGCTCCCGCAAAACCCGGTGCGCATGAACCCGTCTCTGAGAAAACCCCCGGACTGTCCCGCTTCCGAAACAGAAAATGAGGTCATGTCCCCCCTCCTGTTACAGCTTCACCGGGGTTCATCCATCCGAATCAAAAAGGACGCACCGCTCAGCCTTCCTTCCCCGCAACCTTCCATGAAGGCGCTGGAGAAAAAATACGCCTTCAAGGAAACAGCCCTGCTCACGGGCGAGTCCATTGATTGGCCCGGCGGCCTGGGCCAGACCATCCTGCTTCGAAGATCCACGCGCGCTTTCACGGGGGAGTCTTTTTCAAGGGAGGAACTTGCATCCATACTGGAATACGGCTATGGCTCCCTGTCACCCGCGCGCTCACTGCTTTTTTCCATCCCGCATCTTGAAACCTATATTCTGGCGCAGCGTATCGACGGTTTGGAAAACGGGGTCTATTATTACGCGCCGCAGAGCCGGGAACTGCGCCTGATCTACGCTGGTGATTTTGAAAACCAAAGCTGGCATTTCTGCCTGGGACAGGAACTCGCCCGGGACGCCGCCGCACTGGTCATTCACACCGCGCACCTCGAAAATGCCATGGCCCAGTACGGCAACCGCGTCTACCGCTACCTGCATATCGACGCCGGGCACATTGGCGAGCGCATCAACCTGGCCGCCATCCGGCTGGGCCTGGGCGTCAGCGGCATCGGCGGGTTTTACGACGACGAAGTCAACGCCCTTTTGGGGCTCCCCCTGGAACAAATCATCGTCTACATCACCACCCTGGGACAGCCGCACGGTCCACGGCGGTCGTAATCCCCATGAGACTTTTTGACATCACATCAATAAGGAGCGTTTTAAATGGCTGAGGTGAGCTGTACCCGCTGCGGGCAATGCCGTGAAGCGATCGAAGGTACGCCCTATGGCGGAAAAATCGGGCAAACTCTGAAAGAAAAGATCTGCAACTCCTGCTGGCAGGAATGGTACGCCCAATCCATTAAAATCATCAACGAGTACCGTGTCAGCCTGCGCGATCAAAAAGGCCGGGATTTTTTGGCCACACAGATGAAAATCTTTTTAAAACTGGAAGCCCCCGAAGGCGAAACCGCCGCGCCCATTGAAGACACGCCGCCATCCTCATCTCCGTGATGGCCGGGAGCAAGCGGGGAGATCTCAAAGCACGGCGGCGCGCCGCCGACATTATCAAACGTCTTGAAAAGGCCATCCCTGAAGCGGACACGGCGCTCGACTACGAAACCCCTTTTCAGTTGCTCGTCGCCACCATCCTCTCCGCGCAGTGCACCGACGTGCGTGTGAATCAAGTCACCCCGAAACTCTTTCAAACGTTTCCAGGGCCTAACGACATCCTTCAAGGCGATCCGGAGGTCCTCATCGCGCTGATCCGCTCCACCGGTTTTTTCAACAACAAGGCCAAAAACATTATCGGCTGTGCGAAAACGCTCTTGGGAAAACACGGCGGAGAAGTGCCGGAGGATTTGGAGGCCCTCACGGCTCTCCCCGGCGTCGGGCGGAAAACCGCGAACGTCGTCCTCGGCACGGCCTTCGGCCATCCGGCCATCGTCGTCGATACTCACGTTCGGCGTGTTTCAAACCGGCTGGGCCTATCAAAATCCGCCGATCCCGTGAAAATCGAAGCGGACTTAAGCCGACTCTTCCCAAAGCAAAAATGGACGGCGGGCGCACACCGCCTCCTCCTGCACGGACGCCGCACCTGCAAGGCCCGAAAACCTCAATGCGATAGCTGTGTGTTGGCAAATTTGTGCCCGTCGGCAGCCTAGTTTTCTTTGAATCATGTCCATCGTCTTCCCTGGCAATTTCCCGCCCCCCCTCGTTTGAGGGGATTGACGCCCATCACGGAAGAGCCTAAAAAGAGGGGGGGGCTTCTTTCTCAGGAATACCCTCCCCAAAAAAACCGTTTACAGAGGAGGCATTCAAAATGAAGCACATCAAGCTTTTCACGATATTCGTTTTTATTGGATTTTTCATGGCTGCCTGCGGAGGAGGTGGTGATGGCGGTGGAGAGTCGGCAGTCACTTACACGGGCAAAACCACACAAGCAGAGGTGACAACAGCCAATTCAGGCAAGCTCGCGTCCGAAGTTCAAGAATTTGGGGGAGGCCTAGACGATGCGGCCTTTCCACTAAAACCTGGAGGACATCCAAGGCAGACTCACCTTCAAGCTGTTCATGTGATCCAGTGGCTGGAATCATCGGTGCTGAATGAAAGGGGTTTATTGTCTGCGAACAAACCCGTTCAAGTGGATCCTCCTTTGTCGGAAAATGGGAATTGTGGCGGTAACTTTGTTGCAACGGGGACAATCGACGATGTCACGCTGGACTTTGATCTAACCATTCGATTTAACAATTACTGCAATAACGGAACAACTGTTTCCGGGGCCATCACCGCAACCGGAAGCGCGACAGTATTTGGAGACATCAATATTTCTAACATGACAATGGAGAACCTCACTGTACAGGACTCTGTATCCTCATTCTCCATGAATGGAAGTCTCGTCGTACACAGCCAATCAGTTAGCTCATCCGATATCACAATGAATATGATGATCCGAAATAACGCAAGCGGGAAAACAGTCAAGATTGAAAACTATCGTGTCACCGAAACCAATGTTCCAGGAGGGATAAGGACCAGCATATCAGGCCGGTTCTTCAGTCCGGATGAAGGGTTCGTTGATGTCAGTACACCGACACCTTTTTTTACCGCTTTCGGTAATACATTTCCTTCCTCCGGTGTTCTGGAAATAACGGGCTCTAACGGGGCAAAGGCCCAACTGACCGCGCTTGACGCAAGCCAATTCAGACTTGAAGTCGATGCGGACGCGAATGGCACATTTGAGTCTACAACCACAGAGCTGTGGGAAAATCTTGAAACGGTGACGTTCTGAAATGTTTGACATTTAAAAGCATCCAAAGTTCCCTTCAGTCTCGGACAACTCCGGGCCTGAAGGGAACTTTCTCAAGAAAACCTTTTCAAGGCAGACCTTCTCTTAACTCGGTCCTCGGCCAATTTCAAGTCAATCTGCCAATTCTCCGTGTCCACCTCAGACACGATCACTCGGATGGGCTGACCCAGACGGTAAATCCGCCGGTGCGTCCGGCCGATGAGGGCGTGACGTTTTTCATCGAAGATATAATAGTCATCAAGCAGGCTGCTCATGCGGACGAGACCCTCGACAAAATAGGTCTCCAATTGGACAAAAAAACCGTAGGCCGTCACGCCACTCACAATACCTTCGTATTTTTCCCCGATCTTGTCCGTCA
>JBHHXB010000148.1:0-5660 GCA_046756825.1 Nitrospiria bacterium
CTTGACTTGCTCGGCTTTACTTCCTCGAACAGGTCGAAAGGGGCATAGAGGGGACACCATCCGATGGAAGCGGTCAAAAGCAGGATGGCGCCAACCGCGCCCCACCAGCTCTCAAAATAGATCCCTGCGCCAACAAGGACGACCCCCAGGATGATTCTCATTGTCTTATCGACTTTTCCCACATTGCATTGCATGGTCATACCTCCATTGATTTAAGTTTTTTCCGCTTAAATTATGGACGTTCCAAGACCCTGTCTTTACTGCCAGCCACGATCACTTCACGATGAAGACCGGCCTTTTCAAGGATCCGCATCATCGGGCACCAGTTGCTAAAACCCGATTGGCTCAAATCTGTTTGTACTACGCGAGAATCCACGCTATGTCCAGTAGTGAATAGAATTGTCCTCGGGGCTATTCTATTCTGTATGCGGGAGGCCGATCTTGAAGCCATTTCTCCTGTGTGCTAGACTGAGGCATCAATTTTAAGAGGATAGGGCATGTCTGTCATTGCCACACAGGAGCGGCTCGTTGCGCGGATTGACCGGCTGAAGAGGGAGCGGGAGGCCATCATCCTCGCCCATAACTATCAGGTCGGGGAAATTCAGGACGTGGCGGATTTCCTGGGCGACTCCCTGGAGCTCTCTCAGAAGGCCGCGCAGACGGATGCCAGGGTGATCGTTTTTTGCGGGGTTCATTTCATGGCGGAAACCGCAGCCGTGCTTTGCCCCGAACAAACGGTCTTGCTGCCGGATCTCTCGGCGGGCTGCGGCATGTCCGAAATGGTAACGGCCGAAGAGGTGCGGGCGCTGAAGGCCGAGCACCCGGACGCCGTCGTCGTGTGCTATGTCAATTCCAGCGCGGCGGTGAAGGCGGAGTCTGACATCTGCTGTACCTCTTCGAACGCCGTCAATGTCGTCCGCTCCATTCCGGAGGACCGGGAGATTATTTTCATCCCCGATCAATATCTGGGGGATTATGTAACGCGGCACACGGGCCGGAAAATGATCCTGTTTAACGGTTTTTGTCCCACCCATTTTCGGATTATGACCTCCGACGTGAACACGGCAAAAACGGAACACCCGGAGGCCATGATCTTGGCGCATCCCGAATGCACGCCGGAAGTCAGTGCCCTGGCGGATCAGGTTTTGTCCACAAGCGGGATTTGCAACGCGTCTCAAAAGACGGATAAGGAGACGGTGATCGTCGCGACGGAAACCGGCATTCTCCATCGTTTAAAAAAGGAAAATCCGGCAAAAGGCTTTGTGCCGGCCTGCTCCTGGTGCGACTGCGCACACATGAAAGTCAATAACCTGGAAAAAGTCCTCTGGTCGCTGGAAGAGATGCAGTACCCTGTTCAGGTGGCGCCTGCGATCCGTCAACGCGCAAAGCAGGCCATTGACCGGATGCTGGAAATCAGCAGATGAGTGGTGACGATGTTCGGATTGGGACGGACACTTATTTCCATTGGCATCCTGCTTGTGATTATCGGCGCTGTGCTGCTCCTGATCAACAAGGTGCCCGGTCTTGGGAAACTGCCGGGCGACATTCTGGTTGAGCGAAAAAACTACACCTTTTACTTCCCGATTACGACATCCATCATTGTGAGCATCCTGCTTTCCCTTTTTTTCTGGTTGATCAATAAAAAATAGTCACGGCTTTGACCACCCCATGACTGCATGTCACGTCTGCTGAAAAAACCGCATGGACACTCCTGAGGAAAAAATGCAGCTTTCCGATTTCGATTATCCCTTTGATCCCGCTTTAATTGCGGTTGAGCCGAAAAGCGAACGCGATCAATCGCGGCTGCTTGTTTACCATCGAAAACAGGACATGATCGAGCACCGTGATTTCAGGGCGATTTTAGACTATCTCAATCCCGCCGACCTACTCGTTTTAAACAACACGCGAGTTTTTCCGGCGCGGCTTACCGCGACGAAAGAAAATGGCGGAAAAATCGAATGCCTCTTCCTTCGTCCTATTTTGGATACTGACGCTGAGCAAGAGCGTTCACCCCTCTATTGGGAGGTCTTGGTGAAGGGAAAAAGTCGGCCGCCAGTCGACCTTATTTTTAAGGGCGGAGTCGGCGGGAGAATCCTGCGGGACTTGGAGGGCGGCCGAAAGGCGCTGCGGCTTTGTTTCCCCGAGGAGCGCTCACCCGATGTCTTTGCTTTTTTTGAGGCCTGCGGCGAAGTACCGCTTCCGCCCTATATTATGAAACGGCGGGACCGGAAAAACCCATTATCCGCCGCCGATCAAGGACGGTATCAAACCGTTTACGCCGAGGCATGGGGATCCGCCGCCGCGCCGACGGCGGGACTTCACTTTACTGAAAATCTGATCAAAGCCATTCGAGCAAAAGGAGTCGATACGGCGACGACGACGCTTCATATCGGACTCGACACCTTTCTGCCGATTCGGACGGAGCGCATTCCGGATCATAAAATGCACAGCGAGTGGTATCAGGTTTTCGAGGAAACGGCGGCGAAAATCCATCAAACGCGAACCAACAAAGGGAAGGTGGTCGCCGTCGGCACAACAGTAACCCGCGCGCTTGAAAGCGCCGCGCGGTCGGACGGCATCGTGCGGGCCGCCGAGGGATACACGGATATTTTTATCCGACCCGGACATGTTTTTAACGGCGTTGACGCCCTGGTCACAAACTTCCATCTTCCGAAATCAACCCTCATGGTCATGATTACCGCCTTCGCCGGATTTGAAGCCGTACAGAAAATTTACGAGGAAGCCGTCCGCGAGCGTTACCGGTTTTACAGCTACGGGGATGCGATGTTAATTTTATAATGCAGGGCACCTGTTGAAATGACAAACCTTTTCTGCGAAAAGGCTTCTTTTTGGTATACTATCCAGTAACATTTTTTGTTGTTTTAATCCGTCCGCAGGGACGGATGTTTTTGATTACCGGGGAGGGCTGAAATGGCGGAAAAAGACGATGTAAAAAGTGAATCAGGGCGCGAAAAAGGAGTGGATGCGGAGGATGAAATTGTCGAGCTCAGGGAAATTGAAAAAGAGGACGACGAGCTGAGTCCGCCCCCTCAATCCAATAAGAAACTCATCGGGCTCTTGAGTCTTGTCATTATCCTGGCCCTGTTTATTTTCTTTAAGGGTGAGGAAAAGCCTGTTGTTCACGAGCGCGTGAATATTCAGACACCTCCGTCCGTCGCGCCCGCCCCGTCTGCGGAAGCGGAGCAGACTCAAGATGAAAACAGCGCCTCCGAGCCGACACCCGGTGAAATTCGGATTGCCGGAGAGCCATCGGCTCAGACTCAGGAAGCGGAAGCCAAACCGGTGATTGTCCCGATTCCGAAAGAAGAACTCTCTCGTTTGGAACCCCTGCGTGACACCGAGAGCGATCGGGCGCCTTCGGAATCCGAGGAAATGGCATTATTGAAACAGTCCACCGCGCAGCCCAAACCCGAAAAACCCAAACCCGCCAAGCTTCAAACCGCGAAAGCCGTGAAAATCAAACGCGGATTTACGATTCAACTCGGAGCCTTTAAAAGAAAAACCGTCGCCGAAAAACTGGATGATCGCCTGAGAAACAGCGGCTATGATTCCTTCGTGTTAGCGAAGGGCGATTTGTATCGGGTTCGGGTCGGCAGCTTTAAAAGTCAACAAGAAGCCGCCGTCGTGGCAAAGCAGATCAAAAAAACAGATCAGCTGGATTCATTTATTACCAGAGAATAGGCGCAAGTCGCGTGCGCGGGAAGCGGAATTTCCGCACGAGGGATCAAAGCACTGGATGATTCTCAAACACTCCTGATGCCGGACGGCCTTTTCTCAAAGGGCCTTTCTCACTACGAATACCGTCCCGCGCAGATGGAAATGGCCCAAGCCGTTTCAAGCGCGATCCGTCAAGAGCACACGCTTCTCGTTGAAGCGGCCACCGGCACGGGAAAAACCTGGGCCTATCTGATTCCCGCCATCCTCAGCGGCAAAAAAGTCGTCGTTTCCACGGGCACCCTCACCCTGCAAGATCAGCTTTTCAACAAAGATCTCCCTTTTTTATCCAAAATCCTCCCGCGCCGTTTTACTTATTGCATGATGAAAGGGAAGTCCAACTACCTCTGCCTCCATCGTTTTTACGCATCCTTGCAACAGGGCGTTTTATCGGGTGTCGGTCTTTCGTCCGGCATGGGTATGATTCAAGACTGGGCGATGACGACGAAAACCGGCGACCGGGCCGAGCTGTCGGGCCTATCCGAGACCTCTGCGGCCTGGCGGGATGTTTCGATTCAAGGCGATACCTGTCTCGGAGGTAAATGCCCGGAATACAGTCGCTGCCACTTGACCCGTCTGAAACAGGCGGCCGCCGCGGCCGACATCGTCGTCGTCAATCACCATCTTTTTTTCGCGGATCTCGCCCTTAAAAATCACGGCTACGGGGAAATTCTGCCGCATTACCACGCCGTGATTTTTGACGAAGCCCATCTCCTGGAAGAGGTCGCCACCCAGTTTTTCGGGGTCTCTTTCAGCAATCACCGCGTGGACGACTTTGTCCGCGACGCCGAGTCCGCGCTTGGGAAAATGCAGAAGCCCGATCCCGCCTGTGTCGAACAGTGCGGCATGCTCAGTCATTACGCGTCCCGTTTTTTTCAGTATTTCAAAAAAGGCCAAGAGCGCTACCGTTTGAGAAAGGGAGACTTCAGTGACGGCGCGCGGGATGCCGGTTTTGAACTGTCGCAATCCTTCAAGCACCTGGGGCGGCTGATTGAAAAACTGTCCTCAAAGAGCGAGTCGGTCAGGCATCTTTCCGAGCGGATCGACCTGCTCCTGGCGGACCTCTCCGTTTTTTTGACGCAGGACAATACGGGGGGCGAGATGATTTACTGGGCGGAACATCGGCGGTCGAGCGTGTTTTTGCATGCCTCCCCGCTGGATGTGTCGGACCTGCTTCAAGCACGGCTTTTCACGGAAGAACGCGCGGCCGTCCTCACCTCCGCGACACTCTCCACCCGAGGAAGGTTTGAATTTATCAAGGCCAGGCTGGGGATCGCTTCCGCCGACGAAAAGATACTGAAGACGGCCTTTCGCTACGAACAACAGGCCCTCATTTATCTGCCGAATCACTTGCCCGCGCCCGCGTCCGCGCGCTTTGCGTCTGAAATTTCCGATGAAATCGTGCGGATTTTGGAAAAAAGCAAGGGCCGCGCGTTCTTGCTGTTCACCAGTTGGAAAAACCTCGACGCCGTTTACCGGCAGATTAAAGACCGGCTCCCTTACCCATTATTAAAACAGGGCGATGCTCCCAAGCAGGCCCTCATCACGTCCTTTAGAAAAGACACGTCTTCCGTGCTTTTGGGAACGACCAGTTTTTGGCAGGGAGTGGATGTCGAGGGCGAGGCCCTTTCCTGTGTCATCATCGACAAACTGCCCTTCGCCTCGCCCGGTGACCCGCTGATCTCCGCCCGGATTGACGCGCTTCATCAACAGCGGAGGGACGCTTTTTACGAGTATCAAATCCCGCTCGCCGTGCTCGCCCTGCGTCAGGGTATCGGCCGCTTGATTCGAAACAGCCGGGACCGGGGCTTGATCGCCATCCTCGATCACCGCATCACCCGAAAAGGCTATGGGAAGATTTTTTTAGAGAGCCTGCCCCCCGCGCCCAGAACGGACGACTTTGAACGGGTGGCCGAGTTTTTTGA
>JBHHXB010000149.1:0-5656 GCA_046756825.1 Nitrospiria bacterium
CCCTGACTGAATGTGTTTTCTTTTAAGTGTTGAGACAATGCCTCTTAATATAGAGTTTCATAAAAAAATAGACCTCACAGCTTTAGGTTCATCATGGCACTTGATACCTGTAATCATGACAGCATCCTTAGAGCGTTGAAGGCAATTTAAAAGCCAGCAGGTCTTCATCTTCGTGCGGACGTACTTCCCCGGCCAAATGGATCGCCCACTTAAAAAACGGGGGGCCGACAATCTGGTTGAGGACGATGACGGAAATCAAGAGGCTGGCGAAGGCCCCTCCCCATGCCGGAAACGCGACAGACACCTCCTTTGCCAAACCCAAACCGATGCCGGCCTGTGTGATATAGGCCATCCAACTGATCCTGTTCCGCGGCATCGGCTCACCGGCCACGGTGCCGCCCACAAAAGCACCCAGCATGATGCCGATCAGACGAACAGCAAAGAGTGCGAGCGCGATCAGCCATGTGTCGGACAAATCACCCAAGAGAAGCGAGGCCCCGGTGAGCGTGAAAAAGGCTGTGTAAATGGGCGGCCCGATCTTGTGAAGTATCGTCATAAATTCGTGACGATACTTGCTGTGGTTTGTCAATAAATAACCCGCGACCATGCAGATCAGCAGCGGTTCCAATAAAATGCCAAAAGGCAACCGCGCTTGGCTCAGGTGGTGAACAATATCGGTCAGAAAAAACACGCCGTAGCCGAGTAACAAAATCAGGAAGGTTTCTAGGGAGCGCGCCCATTTTTTGGAGATGAGGATTTGAAAAAGCCGTCCGAGGCTGAGGCCGATGACGAAAGAAACCAGGATCTCTGCCAAGACCAGAAAAATGAATCCGAAGTTCACAGCACCTGTTAAAAGCGCGTCAGCAATCGAGGAGTTTACCGAAAAGAAAATGACGACGACCACATCCATCATCACCGTAACCCCCAATGCCGTCTGTGTAAAAGGCCCTTTCGCGCGGAGTTCATGGATGACGGCGATCGCCGAGGAGGGAGAGCGAGCAACAAGAATGACGCCGCCTAAAATAGAGATGGCGATACGGCTGAGCGGCGGCATTTCTTTGGCAAAGGGGATAAAATCACACAACATAAACAGCGTCACACTGCCAAGAATGAATGTGATGACCACGAGTCCGGCAATGGTACAGGTAATGCTCTTCAATCGGCTCCGCAGTTTTTTGATATGGAGTTCGCTCCCGGCGGCAAAAGCGATGAAGGCGAGTGAAACTTCGTCGACAAAGCGCAGACCGCTCGCCGCCTCAACCGGTAGAAGTGCCAGCACGGAAGGTCCGGCAAGAATGCCGGTAAATAAAAACCCGCTCACCAGCGGCAGCTTTATTTTGACAAAGAAACGTCCAATCTCTTTTGAGGCGAGGGCGACCAGGCCAAAACCCGCGATGACGGCCAGTGTTTCTTGGTAGTGCTGGAAAACTGTCATGGACTAAGGCATACCCTCTTTCAAGGTTTTCACATAAAAAGGCTTAACAGTTTACCACTGATGGTGATTCCTTGGATAGTTTCAGTTGATGAGATGGAAAGTCTCGCAAAATCACTTATCTGACCTCTCCCAATTGCAGCAGGGCGCCAAAAATCCCTTGAGTGACTTCGGCCATTTTTTCAGTGTTGAGGGTTTTGGGCAGGTCATGGCGGGTGTGGTAGTGGGGATTGCGGTTGAAGGCGGTGTCGGTGATCATGACGGCGGGGATGCCCGCCTTCCAAAAGTTGAGCTGGTCGGAGTAGTCCACGCCTGGGACAATTCGTGGTGCTGAAAGTGTTTCGACGGGCATGTCCACCGCCGCGCGCATGGCTTCCGCCATTTCAGTCACAAAATGCCGGGAGCCGAGGTTGCCAACCACGGCGATGAAGTCGGCCTTGTCCGGGTAAAAATATTTCAGAAACGGCGGGTAGCTCTGTGCCCCCGGAGTATCAGAATAAAAACCGAGCATTTCAAGGGAGATCATAAAAGTAATCTTTTCATCGGCGTGTGCTTTGACGAAACGCGCGCTGCCCATTGCGGGGGTACGGAAAAAAGGCGGTTCTTCGTTTGCGAAGGCGGCGAAGATCACGGTTTTTTCCAGATTGAAGTCTTGAAGCAGGCGGGCCAATTCCAGGAGTACGGCAACGCCGCTTGCGTTGTCGTCCGCACCGGGCGTGCCGATAACGCTGTCGTAGTGCGCGCCGACGACAATGCTTTCCTTGGCGCGTCCTTTTTTGATCGCCACGATATTTTGGTATTCGGTTTTCAGGGCGGATTTGTCGGCGGGGTTTGTCCTTAATTCCGTCAGAAAGGGCGGGGAGTCGATTCGAAAGGACTCGAAGCGCGGCGCATAACCCGATTGTTCGAAGACTTCCGCAATGTATTCGGCCGCTTGGCGATAGGCTAAAGGCTGTGTGAAATTCCGTTCTCCGATTTGAAGTGCGAGAGTGCGGACATGCGTGGCGAGACGATCCGAAAGACCCGCGAAAAGTTCCGGGGAGCGCCCCCGCGCGGCGGCGAATTGACGGTCAAGGCCCGTGAAAATTTCGCGGATGTTTCTGGCGTTTTGGCCAAAATCGCCCTTGCCCACACGGGAAGCCGATTTAAGATTAAGGGTGACCGCATCTTCATCTGTTTTCGAAATCCGGATTTCAATGTCGTCAATAAATCCGAAAATCCGTGTTTGCCGTTCCGCCGTGATGATCCCTTCGGAGAGGTCGTGACGGATGATTTTCCAGCGCGGACGCGCTTTGATCACATGCGAGAGCGCCTTAAAAAGACGATCCCGGGGGAGGGCATAGGTTCTCGTCTTCAACGAGGGATCGGTATGATCCGGGCAGGTTTCGGCTTTGTTTCGGATGAGGGAATCCCAATGAAACGCGCCCAGCCCGAACATCATCAGGATGAAAAATAAAAAAAGAGCTTTGGAGGACAGAGATTTAAAGTACACACCGACTGCTTCATGAAGCTTCACTTGAAAAACAAAGCGATTCGAATCCGGAGTGTTTCATGATGTGAGAGGGAAGAGGGAAATGTGGTGCCGAGAGACGGAATCGAACCGCCGACACGAGGATTTTCAGTCCTCTGCTCTACCGACTGAGCTATCTCGGCAACGGCGCAGAAAGTAACAAACGCGGGGGGCATTGTCAAGCGGGTCCGCAGCGCCTGAATTCATTTCAAAACAGGTGCTTAGTCGGTACGGCTGGTGATTTCAATGAGATGGTAGCCGAACTGCGTTTTGACGGGGCCGTGAACGGTGTGAAGGGCTTCCGAAAACACGACGTCGTTGAATTCCTTTACCATTTGACCGAGGGAGAATTCTCCGAGGTCTCCCCCTTGCCGGCCTGACGGACAGTTGGAGTGTGATTTCGCGGCTTCCGAGAAATCCGACACACCGGAGTTGATTTTGTCTTTGATCGCCTCGCATTCTTCCGCCGTGTTCACTAAAATATGCCGTGCCGTTGCTTTTGCCATTTTTATCTCCTGGTTTTAATGGGTTTGATTGTATGAGTTAAATAGATACATTAACAAAGGTTGACCAGCTTTTCCATAATGAGTTCGGCCCCTTTTTTTCCGGAAAGCAGCATCGCGCCGAAGGACGGCCCCATGCGCGGGCTGCCATAGGCGGCGGCGACCGAAAGCCCCACCATGAAAAGATTGGCATAGGCCTCCCCGGTGTTTTTCATCACCATTTCCTCTGAGCGCTCGACCCACATCGCCCCGTTTCCGGGGACTTTATTGTAAAGGCCTCGCCGCGCCAGAATCTGTAACGCGACGGCATCGTGTCCGGTCGCATCGACGACCATTTTGGATTCCAGAGCAATGGGATCGACATGGGCCACGTCGTGATTCATCACTTCGAGGGGGTACCAGTTTACGACGGCCCCTTCAAGGTGATTCCGTTCTCCGCGGATGATGAGATCGACCACTTTGGTCATATTCAAAACCTTCACCCCGGCGTCATAGGCGGCCGCGATGAGCCTCCCCGTGGCGTGGGGGGGATCGACGATGTACATTTCTTCAGAGATTTTTTTGCAGGGCACACCAATTTTCCCCAATATTTCCTGCGCGGGGTGGGCGATGGCCGCTTTATTCATCAAGTAGCCGCCGTTCCAAAAACCACCGCCCAAGTGGTTCATTTGTTCGACAATGACGACATTGAGGCCCGATGCGGCAAGCTCCGTTCCGCAGACAAGCCCGGCAGGTCCCGACCCGATGATCAGCACATCCGACGAGACCACTTCATCAAAGGTGCGATGCCATTCTTGTGCGATGGTCCGGGTAATCTCGGCCTCATGCAGGGGCGCTATTTCTCTGAATTCCATTTCAAGGTCACTCCATTAAAGCTTAAAGTACTTATTTGATTTTCTGGTAAATTTGAGACCCTTTCTCCTTGAATTCATTGGATTTTTCCAACATTCCCAGTTTCAGAGCCTTGTCTTCCTCCACAGCGTTTTTCTCTGCGTATTCACGCACGTCCTCCGTGATTTTCATGGAGCAGAAGTGCGGGCCGCACATGGAGCAAAAGTGGGCGACTTTCGCGGCGTCGGCGGGCAGGGTTTCATCGTGATACGACTTTGCAGTTTCGGGATCGAGTGAAAGGTTGAACTGATCCTCCCAGCGAAATTCAAAGCGGGCCTTCGAGAGGGCGTTGTCCCGCGCCTGCGCGCCGGGATGCCCCTTGGCGAGATCAGCGGCGTGCGCCGCGATTTTATAGGTAATGACACCCTGTTTTACGTCCTCCCGGTTGGGGAGACCGAGGTGCTCCTTGGGCGTGACGTAGCAGAGCATGGCGCAGCCGTACCAGCCGATCATGGCCGCGCCGATGCCGGAGGTGATGTGATCATAGCCCGGCGCGATGTCGGTGACGAGGGGGCCAAGCGTGTAAAAAGGCGCTTCGTCACATTCGGCGAGCTGTTTTTCCATGTTGACTTTGATCATGTGCATGGGCACATGTCCCGGCCCTTCGATCATGGTCTGGACATCGTGCCGCCACGCGACTTTGGTGAGTTCCCCCAGGGTTTCCAACTCGGCGAACTGGGCTTCGTCATTGGCATCCGCGACGGAACCCGGTCTGAGACCGTCGCCCAGGCTGAAGGAGACATCGTAGGCCTTCATGATGTCGCAGATTTCCTCAAAGTGGGTGTAGAGGAAGTTTTCCTGATGGTGCGCCAGGCACCACTTGGCCAAAATCGACCCGCCGCGAGAAACGATGCCGGCCAGCCGTTTCGCCGTCATCGGCACATAGCGCAGACGCACGCCGGCGTGAATCGTGAAATAATCCACGCCCTGTTCGGCTTGTTCGATCAAGGTGTCTCTAAAAATCTCCCAACTTAATTCCTCGGCCTTGCCGTTGACCTTTTCGAGGGCCTGATAGATGGGGACGGTGCCGATGGGCACGGGTGAATTACGAATGATCCACTCCCGCGTTTCATGGATATTTTCGCCGGTGGACAAGTCCATGACCGTGTCGGCCCCCCAGCGTGTGGACCAAATCATTTTCTCGACCTCTTCCTCAATGGAAGAAGCGACGGCGGAATTCCCGATGTTTGAATTGATTTTGACGAGAAAGTTGCGGCCGATGATCATCGGCTCCAGTTCGGGGTGATTGATATTCGCGGGGATGATGGCACGTCCGCGCGCCACCTCGTCCCGGACGAATTCAGGGGTGATTTCCGAGGA
>JBHHXB010000150.1:0-5626 GCA_046756825.1 Nitrospiria bacterium
ACCCGGACGGCTATCAATACACCCAGTTCTGCAATCGATACCGGAAATGGAAGGGGCAGCTTGACCTGCCCATGCGGTTTCATCACAAGGCCGGCGAGAAACTGTTCGTCGACTATTGCGGCCCAACCTTGCCTGTCGTCAATCGGACGACCGGTGAAGTGCGCGAGGCGCAAATCTTCGTGGCGGTCCTTGGGGCTTCGAGCTATACCTACGTCGAGGCGACCTGGACGCAAGCTTTGCCTGACTGGACAGGCGCACATGTCCGGGCATTTGATTACTTTGGCGGCGTCACGGAAATCGTTGTGCCGGATAATCTTGCCTCCGGCGTATCAAAAGCCTGCCGTTACGAGCCGGACATCAATCCCACGTATCAGGACCTGGCGGCGCACTACGATACGGCGGTTGTCCCAAGCCGCGTGAGAAAACCCAGAGACAAGGCAAAAGCAGAAGCCGGTGTTTTATTGGTTGAACGATGGATCTTGGCGAAGTTAAGAGACAGAACCTTCTTCAGTTTGGACGAGCTGAACGTAGCGATCGGCGATCTGCGCGAAGCGCTGAATGATCGTCCTTTCCAAAAGAAGCCCGGCAGCCGGAGATCCCTGTTCGAGAAGCTGGACAAACCGGCCTTGAAGCCACTGCCCTTATCTCCCTATCCGTACGGCGACTGGAAGAAGGCGAAAGTCAACATCGACTATCACCCAAATTCCGCGATTGCGGAATTTAAAACCGCCGATTCGCCTGAAGTTACTGCGTTATCGGCCAAAGGTCTCCTCACCGTACGGGTGAGTACGCCTCGGTCGCCCTTTGGCCTTAAGCCTTGTCTTTCAGACGACTTGACGGTTTGCCCCAAAATCAATCGCTGATTTTGGGATCACGTCGAGGTCTTGGGCCATTACTACAGCGTTCCCTACAGGCTGGTCAGAGAAACGGTGGAACTCCGCCTCACATCGACCACCGTCGAGGTTTTCCATAAGGGGAAACGGCAGGCGAGTCATATGCGAAGCCGCAGTAAGGGCGCCCACACCACGATCAAAGGCCACATGCCCAAGTCTCACCAGCGGTATCTTCAATGGACCCCTTCGCGCATCATCAGCTGGGCGGAAAAGACAGGAGAAGCCACAGCCGATCTGATGGCCGCGATCATGGCGCGCCGCCCGCATCCGGAGCAAGGGTTCCGATCCTGTCTCGGCATCATGCGGCTTGGCAAGGTCTATGGCGATGAGCGGCTTGAAGCCGCCTGCAAAAGGGCACTGTTGATCGAGGCCTTCTCGTACAAAAGCATTGCATCGATCTTGAAAACCGGGCTGGATCAGAAGCCTCTACCAGAGAAATCGGAGTCGCAAGGCCCCATTGATCACCCGAACATCCGGGGGTCCCACTACTATCATTGAAAGGAGTTGATATGCTCAACAATCCCACCATCGACAGGCTCAACACCTTAAGACTCATCGGCATGGCGAAGGCCTTGAAAGACCAGGAACAAGTTGACGAAATGGCTTCACTCTCTTTTCATGAGCGCTTGGGTCTCATGATCGATCGGGAGATGCTGGAGCGGGAAAACCGCAGACTGACAATCAGGCTCAAGCGCGCAAAGCTTCGGGAACGTGCCTGCTTCGAGGATATTGATTATCGGCACAGCCGGGGCTTGGACAAATCGATGATGATGGCGCTTTCCTCCTTAAAATGGATCCGGGACCATCACAGCGTTCTCATCGAAGGGGCAACCGGTGTCGGAAAAACATACATCGCCTGCGCCCTGGCCCACAAGGCCTGTCTTGAAGGGTACACGGCCATTTACGCAAGGCTGCCAAGACTGCTCGATGAGATCGCCGTCGCCAGAGCGGACGGACGGTATGGCAAAGTCATGAAAGCCTTTGCAAAGACAGATCTGATGGTCCTGGATGATCTGGGGCTGATGCCGCTCACCGCGGAAAACCGGCGAGACCTGCTTGAAATTGTGGAAGACCGAAACGGTTTGCGTTCCACCATTGTCACGAGCCAGCTGCCGGTGAGCAAATGGCATGAGGCCATCGGAGATCCGACCCTTGCCGACGCCATCCTCGACCGGCTGGTCCACAACGCATACAAGATTATTTTGAAGGGAGAATCGATGAGAAAAACACGATCAAAGTTGACGAAACCGACAGATTTATAGAAGATAAAAAACCCAGCGTCGCTTCGCTCCGAAAGGGTGTCGGCTTCGAGTGAAACGCCCTGTCGATTTCAGTGAAATGGGCAACTTCGTATATGAAAATCTTTCGAGATGAAAAAAGCTGATCGATTTGCTTGATTTACTGACTTCTTTAGACCCGTATGATTTGAGTTGGAGCAGAATTTTTATTTTCGGAAAAAGGGCATAATATACACTGTATTGCTCGATACCTTCTATGTTTCATTGGGTGTCCTCTGTCCGTTAAGGTAGTGGAAGATATGCCTTGGATGCTTGATTTTTTTAATATATTCGGTAGAATGACAAACAGTAATGATGAGAAACTTTGTAGAAAAAATCGTTCGGTTCCGTTATCCGGTTATCTTCCTCATCTTCCTTATAACGGGTTTTTTTCTTTTTCAAATCACGCGTATTCAACTGAAATTTGACCCGAAATCGATTCTTCCTCAAGACCATCCCTACGTCCAATTGAACAATAAAATTGAAGAAACCTTTGGGGGCAGCCGCGTTGTCGTCATCGGCGTGCATCACAAAGATGGGGATATCTTTAATCCAAATACGCTTGGAAAGATCAAAAGCATCACAGACGACGTGAAAGCGATTTCTGGGATTAAGGAAGAAAACGTCGTGAGTATCGCGGATCGGAAGATTAAATATGTGGTCGGCACGGAAGATCAAATTGAAATCACGCAACTCATGCCGGAAGTGCCCCCGGATGCAAAAGGCCTGCAAGCATTAAAGAACCGGGTTTTTTCAAATGACCTTTTTCTGGGAAGTCTTGTGTCGAAAGACGGCACTGCGGCCGCAGTTGTGGTCGATTTTGCACACAAGATTCCCGAAGCATTTTATGATGAAGCCGGCGAGGGAGGGACCCTCGCCGAGGGGGGCTCATTGGATCGGCCTGTTGTGGTCGAAGCGACCGGAAGCCCTGGAGAAGGCACCGTTTCTCAAGAGGAAGACTGGAAAAAATGGCAAGACGGTCCGCAGTCTCATTGCAGTCCTTGGCAGAAAAGTACACCGGGAGGGTGGCTGGCCGATTCATACATCCATTGCCAAATTCAGGACATTGTCGAGAAGCACCTCGATGAAAATCATGCCGTTTACTTAGGCGGCATGCCGGTTGTTCTCTCTTATTTTGAAGCCGATGCTTGGCAAATGCTGGTCGGCCTTTTTCCGCTATCGGTTTTGATCATTGGCATCTTCCACTATATGTCCTTCAAAACATGGCAGGGATTGGTGATTCCCTTGGTGACCTCCTTACTTGCCGTCGTGTGGGCCATGGGGATGATGGGGCTGACCGGTACGCCCCTCGATCCCTGGAATGCGATGACGCCCATTTTAATATTGGCCATCGCCGCAGGCGATTCGGTCCAGATCCTAAAAAGATATTATGAAGAGTATGAGCGTCTCGGAGACAAAAATGCTGCCGTCATCGAATCGACGACCCAGGCGGGCTCCGCCATGATCACTGCGGGGCTGATCGCATCGGCCAGTTTTGGATCGTTGATCACCTTCAAACTGAAAACGTTTCAAGCCTTTGGTCTCTTTACCGCCTTTGGCATTTTGAGTGCCTTGTTTTTGGAGATGACATTGATTCCGTCTCTCCGTTCGATTTTTCGCCCATCCAAGAAGCGGCAAAAGTCCAAGGGACCGGATGTGTTAGACCGGTTCCTGGCTTTCTTGGCATTGCAAATCAATGGGAAGGGTCGAAACAAAATCCTGGCCGGGGGCCTCTTTATTTTTGCCGTCTCGATCATCGGAACCCTGCAGGTCCAGGTGAGTAACAGCAATCGGTCTCAGTTTTTCGAATCGAGTCCCCTGCGTCAAGATGAGCGTGCCCTCAACGAGAAGTTTTCAGGCACATCCACATTCTATATTTTGCTCGAGGCAGAGCGCGAAGGGGCATTGAAAGAACCGAATGTGGTATCGGCCGTGGACCGACTCCAGCGAAAGCTGGAGGAGATCGAAGCAGTAGGAAAGACGGAATCTTATGTGGACTACGTCAAGCAAATGAATCAGACCATCAACCAGGGTGACTCTGCATACCTCCGTGTGCCCGATTCACGCTCTGAAATCTCACAATATCTTTTCCTCTATGCCATCTCTGGAAACCCGGCCGACTTTGCGCGCTTGATGCGGCGGCAAGAAGACGAAGCGGTGATCTGGGTGTTTCTCAAATCGGACGATACGCGTTTGGCAGAAGAACTGATCGCCTTGGTGGATG
Source organism: Nitrospiria bacterium (assembly GCA_046756825.1). Taxonomy (GTDB): domain Bacteria; phylum Nitrospirota; class Nitrospiria; order SBBL01; family JAADHI01; genus JAADHI01. The sequence continues at coordinate 4,395 of JBHHXB010000150.1, forward strand.
ACTTTAAGACGACGGAACTTGCGGGGATGGATGTCACGATGGGGGTTGCCGGAAGCACGCCGGTTGTGGTCGCACTGAATCAGGAGATGGTGAGGGGGAAGGCCTGGAATATCGTACAGATCGCCGCCATTACCTTTCTGATGACATCGATGGTTCGGCGATCCCTGATTGGGGGCTTCTTTGTGATGATCCCCTTGGCGCTTTCGGTGTTGATCAATTTCGGCGTCATGGGTTTGGTCAATATCCACCTGGGGATCGGTACAGCCGCCATTACGGCGATGGCCGTCGGTATCGGCGCCGGTTATGAAATTTACCTCATCTTCCGTCTGCGTGAGGAGTTAAGACGACGGGGAGACATCGCCGAGGCCATTCGCGTGACGCTGAAAACCTCGGGCAAGGCCATTGTTTTTAATGCACTGGCTGTTTCGTCCGGTTACGGCATGCTGGCATTCACAGGGTATTATCTTCACATGGAGGGCATCTTGGTCCCATTGGCGATGTTGACCAGCAGCCTCGGCGCCCTGGCCATCCTTCCGTCACTGGTTGTCCTGATGAAACCAAAGTTTATCTTTGGTGAAAACGATCTGAAAGCATCCGGATCCTATGCCACCTCACAATAATTAGGGAAGGCGATCAGCATGCGCTGCAATGGAGGGTTGCGCGATATGAGGCAGACAAAATCGGACGCTGCAGGTGCTTCGATCCTTTTTTTTTGTTTATTGGCGGTGGCTTTTTTTATTCCCAGCCGGGGATTTGCCGCGGATTCAAGGTTCAGCGTTTCCTACAATATCGGCGTGTACCAGCCCTCTCTGAAGACCTTAAACGATATTCTGGGTGATCCGAAACGGGCCATTCTCCAAGATCCGAACTATCTGCTTCCACGGAACCGGCTGCTTCCGGCGGAGAAGCGAAATATCGTCGCGCCGTCGATGTCGGGCAAGACCAACTACGGTTTGGAGATCCAATGGGAGGCCAATAAAAAATTTTCCATCGTGGGGACGGTGTCTATTTGGACCGGGGAGTCGGTCGTGACCGACCAGATCGATCTTTTCCTTCGGCAGGATCTTCCCCCCGGCTTGTTCCCACGAACCGCGACTTATCATTTAAAAGTAAGTCAACTATGGCTTGGGTGGAAATACAATATTTTTCAAGACCCGGATCGGGGCCGCTTATTTTTGAATATAGGATTTTTGGGTATTTCGATCTCCGATTTAAACCTCCATTAGGTGGTC
>JBHHXB010000151.1:0-5590 GCA_046756825.1 Nitrospiria bacterium
AGAAAGTAACTTTATTAATTTTCAGGGGGTCAAAATTGGACGCTGATTGACAATCAGGGGCCCTTGTTTTGTCGCAGGAACAACGTTTTTCACCTTTATGACCAGTTGGACTTCGGAGGCGACGACTATTTCTGAACGAGTAGCGCATGCAGCGTTTGTTGATCCGGGATGCCGGTGTCTAGGAATTTTTTCTTCTTTTGAAATGCTTTGATAGCGCGTTGAGTTTCGTCGGTGTTTTTCCCATCAACCTTGCCTTTGTAGAATCCCAGTTTTTTGAGCTTTGACTGGGCGCGAGCCAAACTGTATTGATAAATCTTAATCCCGTCCTTGCCTGCGCCAAAGGCTTCCGTCGGAGAAAAAGTTTGCACACGGCCATCAAACAGTCCATTCACCATACTTGCCACCGCAATGTAAAAACTTTTATCCAAATTTTTCTCACAGTAATTTCGTAAATATTCGCCGAGCGTATGGATCGTCTCCCATGAAGTCAGATCAAAGGTTTTATTTAAATGTTGATTTTGCGCGGTAAGATAGCCATTCAGCCAGCCAGCGTACAAAAACTTATTGAGTGAGGCCTGCCCCGACAACTCCAAAAAATTACGGCACGACGAGTTGCCCACTCCTTTTATCGCAAATTTTCCATCTTTATCCGCCGCATGGCTGAGCGTAGTTAAAAATAACGATATGATGACTAGAAACACTTTCATGTGTGAATTCTCCCATTTTCAAAACCTGACCGAAAATTACATAAGACGAATATACTGTTCATGCATCTGACTTTAAAAGTATAACTCGAATCACCAAATTTACAAAAAATGGGAACAACAATAAGACGAAAAACGGGGACGCCTCGTGAGGTGATACGAAGACATCCCCGTTTTGTCATGAGAAAACCCTGCTCACTTTACTTCATTTCGACGTTTCCGGCTATAGAAAGCAATCCCCGCCAGGCCTGTTCCCAGTAAAATAATCGTACCGGGCTCAGGAACCGGATCAGACACCGGTGCGGCGGCGATAATCGAATCCATGTGCAGGGTCGTCGCCGTGCCCGTCCAATCCAGGAATGTTGGGAATGCAGTTGAAAACCCCGGGTCCGCCTCATCCAATAATGGATCGATCCCCACCAGCGAGAACGTCGTCAAGCCGTAGGAAGACAAATCGAATGTTGCGCCCGGCGCCAGAGTCCCAATGGTTGCACCCGTATCGTCGAGAATGGTCAGCGTGCCAAAACCGAAACTTGCGGGAGGCGCACCCACTTCGGTAAAGGTTGCGCCACCATCGAGCGTATAGGTGAATCCATCGACAAAGGGCGGATCAAACCAGCGGCGCGGCGTCGGCGCGGGGAACTCAAAATGCCCCGGTGCAGGAACAAAGGGCAGAATAGGCACCGACGGATCACTCCCCAGGGCGGTGCCCCCTACGCCGCCGAAGGCAAACAAAAATGTGGCGGGCGTCCCGGCAGTCGGGCCTCCCGGAGTATTGCTTTGACCCAGCGAATAAACATCCGCGCCAAGCAGAGCAATCGCGGTTTCCGCTTGAAATTCGGTTGCCGCCGAACCGTAGAAGATATTAAATACACGGCTTTCACCGGGATCAAGACTACCAAAGGCGAAATCAAAGACCGAGCCGTGGTCTCTTGGGCCTTTGTCTATAAAATCAACATTTGTAGTCCCGGACATGATGGCACCTGCAGCCCTTCGCGGATCGGAGCTGGCGAAGCCGTTATCGGAGGCAAAGCGGACATTGCCGCCCGCCGATTCCAGGTTGGCCGCAACCCCGCTGTGCGTGACAAATTCCCGGAACTCGGTCGGGGGGATGTCCCAATCCATCACACGCCGGTAAACAACGTCCTCCAGTCTTTGCGAATCCAATCCGGATGAAGTGTTTCTAATCGTCACCTGTCCCTGAAAAACATCCGCGGCCAGTGAAGGGCCGTAGGCATGCGTAACTTCCACCGGCGCGCCAGATAGATTGATGGTTGACGTTGCAGTCGTGCTGGTCGCGCCAAAGGTACCGCCCGTGAGCCCCCCGCTGCCCCTGGATTCATTCGCAAAACCGGCTGCACGGACGCCCGTCGGCGTATCTGTTCTGGTTACCGCGACGCCCCAGCCTTCACAGAGACAGCCGGGGGATGTCGCATCTCCGATGCCGTTTCGCCATAGCCCCACAGGACGGGTCCCGCCGGACGAATCCGGGTTCAAGCCAGCGCCATCGCGGCCTGGTCTTACATTGAGATGCCCTTCATTGTTCACACCCAGGATCGTATTCCCAAAGCTGATGATGGCGTCACTATGGGCGACCCCCGTGTGGGCAAACAGCAGAAACGCCGCGGTGCAGACCACTTTCGTTAAATGCTGAAAAAATAATTTCATATCTGATACCTCCTTAACCTGATATTTCATTCGTACTACCGTTGGTGCAGAGATTTTTTGTCTTCAAGTCTGCCAATTTTTAATTACATCCGTTTTTTCAAACTGTTAGACATGCCTGCTTCTGTTTTGAAACTCAGGCCTCTTCAAAAAATCTCGACCACACAAGAAATATTTGCAATATTCTTACCATTATCTAAAGCCATTGATTTGTAAAGTATTTATTATATTTGGATATTTTAAATAAACAAGAAACGTCAAGTTTTCCGGCGGTGGTGCGATCCTTCTTTTGGAGGGCTATCCTTTGATAGTGTGTATTGTGACGTGTTTTCGTGCTCAATTCGGTGTTTTTGAGCGAATAAACCTATTTTTATGCCCGGATTTACTGTCAAGTTTTTCGTCATTTAGAAAAATCCTCTATTTTTATAACCATCCATCGCGCTTGCACCGGTTATTGTCATGATGTCGAAATACATCCCGGCCAAAATTGAGAAGCCGCAACTCAGGTGACGAAAAACTTGACAATTCCCCATTTTGCGTCAAATAGCCTAACTCCTTGAAATCGCACAACTTTATATCTATTAAAGAATTTATGTGTATTTTCAAGCGACGAAAAACATTACACCGAGCAAAAATAGATTTAATTCTATGATACTTACTTTTTTGCGTTGTAGATCAAAACGCTACATTTTTCAATGAGTTCAAAAAAACACAACCTCCTGCATGCAGATTTTGGCATAAGACTTGCTGAAAATCAGGGCACGATTGCTTGAAAACGTGGTTTTATTGGTTACAGTACATTACAAGGAGGAGCATCTATGTTAAAGACACTTTATTCGAAATTTCTCCCCTATTTATTTTTAGGGGTTATTACAGCACTCTGGGCTGGGCCTGTATGGGCCACCCCAATAGGCAGTTTAGACGGCACCCCGATTATCCTGATTGACGGCGACGCAGACGGGGATACAAGTGTGACGCTAGTAAATGTCGGGACATCCCCTTCGTTGACCTTTGGTTATCATTTAAACGGCAGTAGTATTTTTACTCCTTTCAGCCTGTTTGATACTTTTAGTGATCGGGATATTCTGGACTTGGCGCTTTCCGATGGTTCTACGGTCTACACCGCCTCAGGCGATTTGGCGGATGCTTCATACCGACTCGAAATGGATTTTGGTGGTGAAGTGGGAGCACCTTTCTCCTCTCAAGCGCCGCTTCCTCACTGGTTGGATCGCTACTATTCCAGCCTAACCGTCACTTGGCACTTACCGTCTGACGTTTCAACGTCGATGAATTTTGCGATGACACCCGGCGATGGCATGGCCCCTGTGCCGGAACCCGGCACGATTATTCTCATGGGCTCGGGTTTGGCCGGCTTGGGTTTCTGGAGATGGAGACGCTCTGAAAAGGGATAAATACATTGCGCTTGTACGCGTGTATCCCTTTATTAAAAAGGCCGGGATTCCTTTCCCGGCCTTTTTATTGGAAACGGCATGAAATGGTCGGGGTGAGAGGATTTGAACCTCCGACTCCCTGCTCCCAAAGCAGGTACGCTACCAGGCTGCGCCACACCCCGTCTTTCGGATCATAATCAGGTTCTTTATTTAAATCAATGCTTTTGAGCACGCACTGCATTTATAAGGTGAACGGCGGCTCGAAGCGCGCATGCGCGGTGGCTGATCCGGTTTTTCTCCTCGAATGTCAGTTCGGAAAAGGTCTTTGCTTCCGGGGGATAGAAGAAAATCGGATCATAGCCGAAACCGCCCTCTCCCGACGCCGTGGCCGTAATGCGTCCGTCGCAGGCCCCTTCCACCACATCAACAGATCCCTGCGACCTGGCGATGGCGATAGTGCAAACAAAGCGGGCGCCCCTTTTTTCATCCGGCAAGCCCTCTAATAATTGAAGGATCTTGCCGCGATTGTCCGCGTAAGTCGCATTCTCCCCCGCGAATCGGGCGGAATAAAGACCCGGCGCGCCATCAAGGGCATCGACCTCAAGCCCGGAGTCATCCCCCATGGCCATCTCTCCAGTGGCTTTTGCGACGTGAATTGCCTTTTGAAGTGCGTTTTCCCGATAGGTCTGTCCGGTTTCCGGCGGGAGTTTTAATCCCGGGAAGTCCGCCAGCGTCTTCAGGGTCATGTCAACAACAGACTCACCCAGGATCGCCTTAATCTCTTGTACCTTGTCCTGGTTTTGCGTCGCGAGTACAAGCACCACTTATGACAGTTCTCCCAAAAGTGCCTTCTGCGCCGCGATCAATTCCCTGATGCCGTTCGCGGCCAGATCAAGCAGGGCGTCCAGTTCCTCTTTTTGAAAAGGCGCACCTTCCGCCGTCCCCTGAACCTCAACGTATTTTCCTTGACCGGTCATGACGACATTCATATCCACCTCGGCCCGTACGTCTTCGTGATAGTTGAGATCGAGCAATAACTTGTCTCCCACTTTTCCAATGCTGATGGCCGCTAAAAAATCTTTCACCGGCATGCCTGTAATTTTGCCTTCTTTTTGATGATGCCGGATGGCGTCAACCATAGCGATAAAGGCACCCGTAATCGAAGCCGTCCGCGTGCCGCCGTCGGCCTGGATGACGTCACAGTCAATCCAAAGGGTTCTTTCGCCCAGAGCGCTCATATCGACAACGGAACGCAACGAGCGGCCAATCAGTCGCTGGATCTCATGCGTACGTCCGCCAACCTTGCCGCGGGACGACTCACGTGAAATCCGATCCCTGGATGCGCGCGGCAGCATGGCGTATTCCGCGGTAATCCAGCCCTTTTTCTGATCTCTTAAAAAAGGTGGCACCCGGTTCTCGAGGGTCGCGGTACAGATGACTTTTGTGTCGCCCATTTCAATGAGAACCGCCCCTTCGACATCCTTCAGGTAATTTCGCGTGATATTCAGGGGGCGAAGGGTCTGCTCTTTTCTGCCGTCGATGCGCATAGGTTGTTTCCTCATGATTTAAAAGAGCGCGATTATATCGGGGGGATTGAGAAAGATCAATCTCATAATCGCCGCGCTTACGGCACAACCGGCACGGCCATGCCGGATTTCATCGGGTTATCACTTGATCTTTGAGGCGTTCTCATTTTATGATGCGCCGCATGTCCGCAACGGTCTGGTGGCCCTTATTTCCGCTCCTTTTTTTTATCGTCCTCATTTGCCTGATTACGGCACTGATCCGCCTGAAAAAAACAGGAAACCCGACACGGAAAGAATGGCTGAT
>JBHHXB010000152.1:0-5553 GCA_046756825.1 Nitrospiria bacterium
CCGCCCACCGAGGTCATGGCCCCCGGGAGCGAGCCCGAGCCTCCTTCAATTGATTGGCTCGATTTATCGACGCCCTCCCTTTTAAGCGAGTACCCCTTTGATTTCGGTCCTTACAAAATACTGGGGGAGCTGGGCAAAGGGGGGATGGGCATCGTGTACAAGGGCGTACAAAAAGACCTCGACCGTCTGGTTTCCATCAAAGTCATTCTTTCAAACCGGCTCCTGGCCTGGAAGAATGTCCTGCGTTTTCGTAGCGAGGCGAAGGCGGCGGCCAGTGTCCGGCATTCCAATATTGTCGGGATTTACGAAACCGGGAAGGTCCTCGGCCAGCACTATATCGCTATGGAATATATCGAGGGGGAAAGTCTGGCGAAGCACAATCGCAGCCACCGCCTCTCCACAAAAGAAGCGGTGCGGATCGTGGCGCGGGTGGCGCGAGCCATCGCTCATCTTCACGAGAAAAACATTGTGCATCTGGATTTAAAGCCCTCGAATATTCTCATCGATACAAAGGGACAGCCCTTTGTGACGGATTTTGGTCTGGCCCGAGGACTGGGCGGACGGGGCATCGGAAAGGACACCGAGGCCATTTCCGGTACGCCCTGTTACATGGCCCCGGAGCAGGCGAAGGGTGACGAATCCGAGATCGGCCCGCTTTGCGATGTCTACGGCCTGGGCGCGATTCTTTACGAGCTGTTGACCGGCGGACCGGTCTTTAAGAATGAAGACCCCTTTGAGACCCTGGTCAAGGTCATTGAGGAAGAGCCGCAGCCCCCCCGCAGCATCGTGCCCGGTCTTCCAAAAACCATTGAAAAAATCTGTCTGCGTTGCTTGGAAAAGGATCCTGAAAAACGCTATGCCTCGGCCCGGGAATTGGCGGAGGACCTGGACCGCTTTTTGGCGGGAGATGTCGTGGAATCCACGGCGACGAGCCTGACGGATCAACTAAAATGCTGGATTCGCAAAAAGCCTGCGCTGGCCGCCCATCTCATCGTCCTTTCTTTTTTCGCGGGGATTGAATGTCTTTGGTTTTACGTGTTTGAAATCCGGACGCCGGAATATCACTACACGCTGATTACAATCCTGAGCCTATGGGCCATCAGTGCCGTCGGTTTCGACCGCTTCTTGCAAAACCCGGCATTTAAAGGGACGGCGCGACTGCTTTGGGCGGGTTCCGATGTCCTTTTTTTAACAGCGGCGCTTTTAAATAATGGCGGGATTACCAGCCATCTTTTAATCCTGTACCCGATTTTGCTCGCCGCCTCGGGGCTCTGGTTTAAAATCTACCTCGTTTGGACGGTGACGGGCATTACGCTGCTCTCCTATGGTTTTCTTCTCGGGTATGCGTACTTTTTTCGTCCCGAGATCGAAATCTTTTTTGATCGTCACATTATCTTTTTGGCGTCTCTTTTTTCCATTGGCTTTTTAATCGCCCTCCTGGTTCGTCGGCTGGAGCTGCTTTTAAGCTATGGCCGAAGAAGTCCGGCGATTGTCCAAAACAAATCGTAACCGGCGCGGAAACAGGGGAGACGGAGACGCGCGCCGTCTTAAAGGACTTGCTTTCGCGTCGCGCGCGCTGATAAAATCCCTCGATTAAAACGGCTGATTCATATTTGGGGAGGAATTTTTTAATGGCGACATTCAAAAGGCAGTATGTCAATTATCAATTTTTTAAAGTCGATCCCTTGTGGCGGCGTCTTCCCGCGGAAGAGCGGGAGGCCGGGAAAAAGGAATTTGAGGCGGTTGTGGCTGAATTTGATTCGAAGGTCATGACGGTACCCTATTCAACCGTCGGGATTCGGCCGGAAGTCGATTTCATGCTTTGGCGCATCAGCTACGAACTGGAGGATTTGCAGGACATGATGGTCAAGGTGTTACAAACCCGGCTCGGCAAATATCTCAACACGCCCTATTCGTATTTAGCGATGACAAAGCGATCAACCTATGTGGACAAGCACTCGCACGAAGGCTCGGAATCAAAACGCCTGACGGTCGTACCGGGGGAAGCGAAATATCTCTTCATCTACCCCTTTGTGAAAACGCGGGAATGGTACCTGCTGACCAAGTCCACCCGTCAGGGCATGATGAATGAGCACATCGAAATCGGCCATAAATACCCGACCGTAAAAATCAACACCTCCTATTCCTTCGGCCTGGATGATTATGAATTTGTCGTGGCCTTTGAGTCTGATTTCCCCGGAGATTTTCTGGATCTCGTCATGGAGCTTCGCGAGGCGGAAGCCAGCCGTTTCACCTTGCTGGACACCCCGATTTTTACCTGTGTTCGAAAAAATATCAAAGACGCCTTGAACGATCTTGGAGGCTGAATTGAGTGAAGCGGAAGCGAACCAGACGGTACGTAATGTCATTATCATCGGCTCGGGCCCGGCGGGGCTGACCGCCGCGGTGTACGCCGCGCGCGCCAATCTTTCCCCTCTTTTGATCGAAGGGGCCTCCGCCGGGGGGCAGTTGATGATTACAACCGATGTCGATAATTTCCCCGGTTTCGCCGAAGGCGTTCAAGGGCCGGACCTCATTCTTCAAATGCGGCGTCAGGCGGAACGCTTCGACACGGCCTTTCTCACGGGAGATGTCACCGAGGTCGATCTTTCAACGCGGCCCTTCCGTGTGGTCGTCGATGACGATGAAACCCTTTATGCGAAAACGCTGATTATTTGCTCCGGCGCGCGCGCCAAGCTCCTGGGCCTCCCCGCCGAGAGCCGTTTAATGGGAAATGGCGTGTCCGCCTGCGCCACGTGTGACGGGTTTTTCTTCCGGGAAAAAGCGGTTTTTGTGGTCGGCGGCGGGGACACCGCCGTGGAAGAGGCGATCTTCCTCACGCGTTTCGCCACAAAAGTAACCCTGATTCACCGCCGGGACGCCCTTCGTGCTTCCAAAATTATGCAGGATAAAGTCAGAGCGAATCCCAAAATCGACTTTCTTTGGGACACGGTCGTGACTGATATCACGGCGAGTGAGGAAGGCCGCGTCGAGGGGCTGGTGCTCAAAAATCTCAAAACCGGAGAAATCTCAAAACGGAAGGCGGACGGTCTGTTTATCGCCATCGGCCACTCCCCCAATACGGCGCTCTTTAAGGGACAGCTGGATCTGGATGACGCCGGATATATCATCACGCAGGCCGACAGCACGAAAACCAACATCCCCGGCGTGTTCGCATCCGGCGACGTGCAGGATGCCGTCTACCGCCAAGCCATTACTGCGGCGGGGACCGGCTGCATGGCGGCCATTGATGCAGAAAGGTTTTTAGAAGAGGAAGGCCTCTAGGTGGCCGATCAAGACGAGGCTTTAAAAATCGACGCACAGTCGAACGTCTTGATCATCGCCGACAGTGAAACAGACGCCAATCTCTATTACGCCTCCCATTTTCTCGCACCGGACCCCTTTATTTATCTAAAAACCCACGGCAAATCCTTCTTGTTGATGAACGATTTGGAGCTTGACCGGGCCCGCGCGCAATCGACCGTCGACCACGTCCTCCCCTATTCAGAATACGAAGCCAGAGCGAAAGCTTCGGGGATAAAGGCTCCGGGGCTCACCGATGTTCTTCACATCCTGATGACAGAACAGAGCGTCTCGAAATGGATCGTCCCCGGAAATTTTCCCCTGCGGCACGGTGATGCCTTGCGAAAGCGGGGCCATGTCCTCGTGACCAAGGGAGAGCCTTTTTTTGAGCAGCGCGCCCTGAAAACAGCGAAGGAAGTGGACGCGATTCGCGAGGCTCAATGCGCGGTCGAAGCCGCGCTCGACGACACGCTGGACCTGTTGCGCCGGGCCGAGATCAGGGACGGCCTGCTTGTGCTTGAAGGCGACATCCTGACCTCGGAATCGGTGCGTCGGCATCTTGACCTTTCGCTGATGGGAAAAGGCTGTCTTGCGCAGCACACAATCGTTGCCTGCGGCGTCGATGCCTGCGACCCTCATAACGAAGGCAGCGGACCGCTCCGGGCGCATCAGTCGATTATTTTTGATATTTTCCCCCGCTCGAATGCAACCCGCTACCACGCCGACATGACCCGGACCGTCGTCAAAGGAAAAGCCTCCGATGCCTTGAAGCGGCTTTACGACACCGTGCTGGAAGGGCAATTACGGGGTATTCGACAAATCAAAAACGGCGTAAACGGGAAGACCGTACACCAAGGCATCGTGGACTACTTTGCGCGGCAAGGCTATGAGACCGGTGTCATTGAAGGCCGGATGCAGGGCTTTTTTCACGGCACGGGCCACGGCATCGGCCTGGACATCCATGAGCCGCCCCGCGTTTCGAGGGTCGATCATCTTTTGCAGGAAGGCGAGGTCGTTACCGTGGAACCCGGTTTGTATTATCCCCAAATTGGCGCTGTTCGGATCGAAGACATGGTGCTGGTCGAAAAAGACGGCTGCCGGAATCTCACTACTTTTCCGAAATTTCTGGAACTCAACTAAAAGGACAACATGGACGCTTTGATCAAAAAACTCCTGATTGAGTTAGGAGAAGATCCCGACCGCGCGGGATTGAAGGGCACACCGGAGCGTGTGGATAAATCACTTCGTTTTCTGACCAAGGGCTATCACCAAAACCTGGAAGCGGTCTTCAACGGCGCTTTTTTCCCGATTACCAGTGATGAAATGGTAATCGTCAAGGAAATCGAATTTTACTCCCTTTGCGAGCATCACCTGCTGCCGTTTTTCGGGGTGTGTCACGTGGCCTATCTGCCGAATAAAAAGGTCGTGGGGCTGAGTAAACTGCCCCGCGTCGTGGAATACTACAGCCGAAGGCTTCAGATTCAGGAACAGCTCACCTGCCAGATCGCCGAGGCCGTGCGGGATCACGTCCATCCCCACGGCGTAGGCGTTGTCGTCGAGGCACAGCACCTCTGCATGATGATGCGCGGCGTGGAAAAACAGCGTTCAAAAACAGTCACCAGCGCAATGCTGGGCGTTTTCAAAACCGACCCCAAAACCCGCGCGGAGTTTTTAGAGCTCTTGCGGTGAAATAACGTGTCCAGAACTATTCAACATAATTGAGCTCGCATTTAACCTATCTTAAATTATCTGGAACGTTATTCTTTACATTCCTTTGCAATTGCTATTTCGAAATTAACCTTTTTTGAGGAATAAATTTATCCAAATCAGTTGTACAATCATTTACTGAATAACTAAAGCGTTCCTCCTTTCCAGGAATTGACAAGATGATTTGCTTTATCTTATTCGAGCCTTCGGGGAAAGAATACTTCATAAGCATATAAATAATTATGCTACCATCGATCTGTGAACTACAATACAAATACCTGTATGATTTGATTTGCTCCCATTCTACAGACTCTCTTTTAAAAGCAAATAGCATCTCTATTCTATCTTCATAAAAAAAACTTCAAAAGGAGAAAAAAGAAAAAATTTAACCCCTAAGAAACACGCGGTCACTCCTCCAAGCAATCCAATAATTGAAGGAACAATGTTGCTTGTGAACATCATTACTGAAAACACCGAAAATAGAGTCCCTAGCAACAAAATTACACATGTCATAAAAGCCCAGAAAAAATGTTTCAAAAATCC
>JBHHXB010000153.1:0-5456 GCA_046756825.1 Nitrospiria bacterium
AGAAATTTACCATGATTTGAAGGGCGGGGAAATGCCGCATCTTCGAAACGTGGGGGAGATTGAACTCTCGTGAAGTGGCTTCGCGTGACCCCTCGGATGATCGTTGCCGGACTGTCCCTCGTCTTTTTGCTCTCCGCCTGTGCAAAGCAAATCAAGCCCGCGCCCGTGGTTGTCCAAAAAGATGCCACGCTGGAAGAATTGCTTGAGATTTACAAACAACGCTTGCGGATGCGGATGCCTATGAAGGCCCTGATTCAGGTGGAGGCCGATCTGGGCGCGCGCGGACGTCACACCATTCAGTCGGCCTGGCGCTCCTCGAAAGGGGATATTCAGCTTATGGGGTTCAATCCTTTTGGCGGGACACTGTTTGAACTGAATGTGGATGCCGATTCCTTTTTCCTGAAAATCCCTTCTGAATCTCGGGAGTTTGAGGGCGAGCTTGATTTCTTTGACGCCGCTGCCGGAAAGCAGATTCCCGTGGGGTCCCTGGATTTTTTAAGATGGGTTCAGCGGGGCGGCACACCCGATACTGCCTTTCCGAGGGTCGCGATGCTCGAAAAAGACGCGCGTTTTTTTGTGCTCTATCTTTTTACAATGACCCAGGGTCGGGCTGTTTTGGAGGAGAAGGTGTTTATTGAACGCACGGCATTTCGGGTGAAGCGGGTCGAGCGTTTCGACGACAACGGTTTCCGACGAGGGACGATTGAACTGGGCAATTATCAGCGGGTGTCGGGGCGCGATATGCCGCTTTCCATGAAGGGCACGGGCGGCGGCAAAGTCATTCATTTGACCTTTCGCGAAGTGGCGTTTCCCGAGGCCGATTCCGGGGCAACGCCATGAAGATCTTGGCGATTGAGACCTCTTCGCTGTCGGGGGGTGTCGCTCTAATGGATGAAGACCGCCTGATCGCGGAGTACCGGCTCAGCGTCGATGTCCGTCATGCCGAGCGGGTCATGGTTTCGATTGACCATCTTTTAAAGCAGTCCCGGACATCCATTGCAGAACTGGACGGCATCGCGGTTTCCATCGGGCCGGGCTCCTTTACGGGGCTCCGTGTCGGACTGGCGACGGCGAAGGGCCTGGCCATCGGTGCGAAAAAGGCCCTCATTCTTGTGCCAACCTTGGAGGCGATGGCCGCCGCCTTTCCCTTTGCAAAACCGCTGATCGTACCTTTCATCGACGCGAAAAAATCAGAGGTGTATTGGGCTGTGTTTGACAGCGGAAACGGGCCGGCTCAGCCTGTCATAAAAGACGCCGCCGGGCCTCCGGAGACAGCGCTTGAATGCATCGCCGCCCTGGAGAGGCAGGGAAGGCGAAACCTCCTGTTTGCCGGGGACGGGGCGGTGAAATACCGGGAGGCGATTCTGGACAAATTTCCAAAACGGACCTGTTTCCCGCCGCCCGCATTGTCCTTTCCTTCGGCTGCCTGTGTGGCGGAAATAGGGCTTCGAAAATGCCTAAAGGGCGAAACCACGCCGCCTGAGTTGGCAGTTCCCGTCTATCTTCGCGCCTCGACAGCGGAATTAAAATGGGCGGAGCGGCGCTCCCAAAGCGCTGAGGTTTCCAATCCCTGAAAACGAGCGGTTTTCCCTCATGGATCGCGTTTGTTTTTCCGGTCCGTGCGGTAGAGCAGCCACCCGTAAAGGGCGGTATTCAGCAAGGCGACAAAGACCCCGATTGCAACTTGAAGCGCAGGTGTCAGGCGATTCGGGTAAATGAGCGAAACGACGTAATGCTCGATAAAGCCGCCCTGGTAACCAGCGTCGCCCGCAGCCTGCCGGAGTCCTTGCTCCAGCGGGGTTAGCGGGCAAATCCCGCCTTTAAGTTCGATTAAGACGGCCCAGGTGACTGCGGGGAGATGCAACCATATCACTCGCCGCCATCGAAAAAGAAAAAAGCCGCCTAATACTACAAAGCAGATGAAGGCAAAATGAAGCAGGACGACAAAGTCGGCGAGGACGCGGTAAAGCATAATTTGGGTAAAGCCGACCGGGGGTTCGCGCGTATTCGGTTGGTGACTATTCGCGTGCGTTCGGGTTGAGCGCGTAGGTCCCGATCAGCACGGCTTGATCCAGGATGTGCCCCTGCATGGCCTTGAGCGCGTCGGGCCCTTCGAAGCGCTCGGGTAAATCGAGGGAAGGCGTATCCAGGGCGTAAACGGTGAAATGATAGTGGTGGAGGCGCTCATCGTTGAAGGGCGGCCACGGCCCGTCGTATCCGCCATAGTCTCCACCCATTTCGGCATCGTCGCCGAACCATGCGGTGTAGGTGTTGACGCCGCGTATGCCGTAACCGACTTTTCCCGTGGCCTTTCCCTTCGGGGTCAGGCCGTCCGAGTCCTGCCCTTCCGCCAATTCCGTCGTTTCGGCGGGGATGCCCACGAGTACCCAGTGAAAAAAATCGGCACGCGGGAAATCATAGGGGATGGATCGGTCCGACTTGTTTGCATCGTCGGGCCTGGAGGGAGCATCGGGGTCGTGACAGACGATGGCAAACTGTTTCGTTCCTATGGGAAAGTCAGACCACGACAGGTGCGGGCTTTTATTGGGGCCGGGGACAGGGCCGTTTTCGCCGGGGATGCCCATCGCAAAGGTTTCAGGGATGCGCTCATTGTTTTGAAATGATCGGCTGCTTACCTTCATTCCTGCTCCTCCTTCTATATCGTTGCAGCATGAGGATATTTTAAGGCGGAGTGTAGCGAATCACGGCGGAAATTGCAATCGGCGTATATATATAGGAATGCGTGCGTGGGGCGGGTGAGCGCCTTGGGCCTCCCGTGCGGGGAGGCCCAAGGCTTGTGATCAAAGCCGCGTATGCGTGCCGTCGCAGAAGGGCAGGTTGCCCGATTGTCTGCATCCGCACCAGGCGACCTTTTTCTGTGTCTCAATGACCACTTGGAGCGGGGTTTTCCCGGTTTTCAAGCGTTCGTGTGAGCCGTCGCAATAGGGCTGGTTTTCCGATTTTCCGCAGGCGCAGTAATACTTTTCGCCTGGACTTTCTTCAATGACATAGGGTTGTTTGCGTTCCGTCATGGGCGTCCTCCATGGTTTGCGGATCAAAGTTGGGTTGTCGTGTCTTCCTTGTTTTTGTTGCGATGGATATGGTACGTTCTTAACATCTATTTAGTTCGTTTGTAAAGTATGCACCTATTTGTATGATACAGACTAAAAAGAAACTGACTTTCGGATTTTAAGAAAATGAAGATGCCCTGTCCCGTTGAGACGACCCTGAAGGTCATCGGAGGCCGCTGGAAGGTTTTAATCCTACGCGAGCTTTTTAAAGGCACGCGGCGGTTTGGGGAGCTTCAGCGGGGCGTGCAGGGCATCACCCAAAAAATGCTGACACAGCAGCTCCGCGAAATGGAGCGCGACGGCATTATTCACCGGGAGGTCTATCCTCAAATTCCTCCAAAGGTGGAATATTCCCTCAAGCCCCTCGGCCATAGCCTGAAGCCCGTCATCGACGCCATGCACCGCTGGGGAGAGGCGCATCAGAACGCGCGAGCGAAGCCCGTCCCGGAAAAGGCCGCGAAGCCCTGGCGATAGCGATGTCTTTTCAACTTTTTCAGGTCGATGCCTTTTCGAACAAGCCCTTTGGCGGCAATCCGGCGGCGGTCTGTTTTTTGTCCGAGCGGAAAGATGCGGCGTGGATGCGGCAGGTTGCCGCGGAAATGAATCTTTCCGAAACAGCCTTTCTTAAGCGTAAAAAGCGGCACTACGATTTGCGCTGGTTTACGCCTGTGGCCGAGGTGGATTTGTGCGGGCACGCGACCCTGGCCAGCGCCCATGTTTTATGGGAAACGGCGGAAGTGCGGAGGCAAGATGCCATCCGCTTTGAGACCCGAAGCGGCCTGTTGACGGCGGCCAGGCAGGACGAATGGATTGAAATCGACCTGCCCGCGGACACTGTGCGGCCCGTCACGCCCCCTCCCGGCCTCATCCGGGCATTGGGCCTTAACCCCGTGTTTTGCGGCCGGACGCGCTTTGATTTTTTGATTGAAGTCGAGACAGAGCAGGCCCTACGCGCCATCAAACCCGATTTCCCGCTTTTGGCGGCTGCGCCCGCGCGCGGCGTTATCGTCACAAGCCGGGCAGCGGACGCGGCGTATGACTTTGTGTCCCGGTTTTTCTCACCGCGTTACGGCATCGACGAAGACCCGGTCACGGGTTCGTCGCACTGCGCGCTCGGGCCGTATTGGAAGGACCGGCTTTGCAAGGATGAAATGGCGGCGTATCAGGCCTCCGCGCGGGGCGGGGTGCTTCGTGTGCGTCCCGCGCAGAACCGTGTTTTTTTAAAGGGGAAGGCCGTGACAGTGTTCAGGGGAATGATGTTATAATTCCCCTTTATTGTTTTGAAGGATGTACATGAAGCCCTTCGCGGATGCTTGCAAAAAACACCGGACTGGTGTTTTGACCTTCCTCTTTTTATTGATGGCGGTGCCGCTTTACGCCCAGGGTCGCCCGCCCGCCAATGTTGTGGTGTCGCCGATTATCCAGGAAACTCTGCAAGACGAGATTCTCTTGATCGGTACCGTCGAGTCGTGGCGTGCGAGCCGTGTCGCCACAGAAGTGGCCGGACGAATTGAACATTTGGCCGTCCGCCGGGGGGCGGGGGTTCAAAAGGGGGATGTACTCGCAAGGCTCGGGGCCAGCAGTCTCTTACTTCAATTGAAGGAATTTAAGTCCAAACAACGGGCCGCTGTCGCGCGGCTGGAAAAGGCGCGGGACAACCTTGAGCGCGCCGAGGGCCTGGTGAATGAAGGCCTTGTTTCTGAACGGGCCTATCGGGATGCGAAGTTGACGGTCGAGGAATTGCGGCAAAGCCTCGCCGTCAACGAGGCGGAGCGTTTGCAAATCGAAGACGCCTTGCAAAAAAAGACAGTGCGCGCGCCCTTTGACGGCATCGTCACTGAGGAATTAACGGAGGAGGGAGAATGGGTCGAGGTCGGCGGCGGCATTGTACAGCTTGTGGATCTTTCAAAACTCCGCATTCTCGTTGAAATGCCTGAAAAATACATCCGGGAGGTGAAGGCGGGGGGACGTGTCACGGTTCGCGTGGACGCCCTGCCGGGCGAAGTGTTTCCCGGGACAATCCACGCGCTCATCCCGGCGGGAGACCGGGAATCGCGGCTGTTTCCCGTCGAGGTGCATTTGGAGAACAGCGGTTTTCTGCTACACGAAGGCATGCTGGCGCGGGTCTCCTTTGATCTCGGCGCGTCCCGCCCCGTGCTCATGGCGGACAAGGACGCGGTGATCCGGCAGGGCCCGGAGGCCTTTCTTTTTGTCGCGCAGGGCGGAAAAGCGCTTAAAAAAAACATTACGACGGGCCGGGCCCGGGGCGGTCGGATCGAGGTTTCCGGGGATGTCAAGGCGGGCGATGCCGTGGTGATCCGGGGCAATGAGCGCTTGAGAGACGGCCAGGACGTCGCAGTCGTCTCCGCGCCCTTCGAATAGGTG
>JBHHXB010000154.1:0-5368 GCA_046756825.1 Nitrospiria bacterium
AAATCTGCGCGGGCGTGGTCGAGCAAATCAGGCCCAAGACCGCACCGCCGATGGTGAAGAGGGCGTCGGCGAGTTCGACGTGACGGCCTTGCGTCCGGGCATCGTACAGCACTTCTTTTAAAATGCCGATGACGCTGGCGACAGCGAGCGCGGCAATTTGGGCGTACTGCGGGGCGAAGAAGGCGACGATAAAATTCACGCCCGCGAACATCACCACACCGGCCAAGGCATGCCCGAGCTTGTCTCTTTCCGCCGTGTCCAATATCGGAATCTTCATCAGGTTTTCTCTTGTTGCCCCGCATTGAATCCGCTGAATGCGATGCCGCTCAAATCCGCCATGTCCCGCTTCCAGGTTGTGAGGTCTGATAATCCGAACTGATTGAGGTGATCGTGTCCGCAAGCACGCGCCATGACCTGCATGAGTTCGACGCAAGATCCGAAGAAGCGGGCAAGTCGCTCCGCGGCGGTTTCAACATCCAGCTTTGCCCGGAGTTCGGGGTCCTGCGTGGCCACGCCGGAAGGACAGCGGTTTGTGTTGCAGATGCGGGCCGCGACACAGCCGATGGCCTGGATGGCGGCGTTGGAAACGGCGACGCCGTCCGCGCCCAGACACAGGGCCTTGATGAAATCGGACGGTGTGCGCAAACCGCCTGTGATAATGAGGGTGATGTGATCCACACAGCGCTTGTCGAGGTAGTGCCGGGCACGCGCAAGCGCGGGAATGGTCGGGACGGAAATGTTATCCCGAAAGATTAAAGGCGCGGCCCCCGTACCCCCGCCCCGTCCGTCCAGAATAATGTAGTCCACCCCGGCTTGAATGGCGAAATCAATGTCGTCCTCGATGTGATTCGCCGACAGTTTCATGCCGATGGGAATGCCGCCGGTCCGTTCCCGCACGTGGTCGGAGAAGGCCTTGAAGTCCTCCGGGCTTTCCAAATCGGCAAAGGCGGCGGGGGAAACGGCGGCGGTCTTCTCGGGAAGTCCCCGCACTTGGGCGACTTTTCCTTTTACCTTGTTGGCGGGGAGATGCCCGCCGGTCCCCGTTTTCGCGGCCTGTCCGCCCTTGAAGTGAAAGGCCTGAATCCTGGGCAGGAGATTATCCGTGTATCCGAATTTGGCCGATGCGAGTTCGTAAAAATATCGGGTGTTCGCGGCCTGTTCTTCGGGCAGCATGCCGCCCTCGCCGGAGCAGATCCCTGTGCCTGCCCGTTCCGCGCCCATTGCCAATGCGGTTTTTGCCTCTTCGGAAAGTGCGCCGAAGCTCATGTCCGACACAAAGAGGGGGATGTCCAGGCGGAGCGGTTTTTCGGCGTTCGGGCCGATCACCAAATCCGTGCCGACGGGGACGTCCTCCATCAGCGGTTTTGTTGCCACTTGCGCGGTTAAAATCTGGATGTCGTCCCACTGCGGCAATTGGGCGCGCGGGACACCCATCGCCCCCATCGGCCCGTGATGTCCCACCTTTGAAAGCCCGTCTTGGGCGAGGTCGTGAATAAATTTCAGAGTCGGCTCTTCCGCCGTCGGCTTCACTTCAACGGGGCCCGTAGCGGGGGGTGGAGCATTGTCGCGCTCGATTTCTTCTTGACTCAGGGTTGCGTGCGCGCCGTCACAGTATGGGGGGCTGGCCGTCCGCTTGCACATGCACAGATAGCCTTCCTGCGTCTCGGAGACCTTAAAGGGAAGTGGCGTAAAGGATGTGCCCTTGTGCGAGCCGTCGCAGAAGGGCTGTGTTCGGCTCAGGCCGCAGGCGCACCAGTAATATTCTTCATCGGCCTCGAGCATGACGGGTTTGGGGACGGTATCGGCGATTTTCGGGCGTTCCATGCCTCCTCCTTCACTTGAAATTCAGGGATGAATCAGATGCGTCATCATACTTCAAAAAGGGATGACATGTCAGCGGTAAAATTGTTCGGCGCGGTTTTTAAAAAGATGGTTGTAGCGGTTGATGGATTTGTCACGGGCTTCTTTCGGGTCGATAAGGGCGACGTGGGCTGATTCGCCATTGTCCGGCGCGCGGTGGAGGATTTTCCCAGAGGGCGTCACGACTTGGCTTTGCCCGATGAAGCGCAGGGTTTCTTTCCCGCGGGACTCGCTCCCGACCCGGTTCGCGGTGAGGGCGAAGATGCGGTTTTCGAGACAGCGTGTGATCATGGCCTGCGGGCAGTGCGGCAGCACGAGGTTCGAAGGATGGCAGAGCACGTCGGTGCCGAGCAGGGCGAGTGTGCGGGCGGATTCCGGGAAGATCCAGTCAAAGCAGATCATGATGCCGATCCTGCACTTCAGACTGCGGCCCTGCTCGTTTTGATAAAGGACGGTATGCACCTCAAAAGGCCGGTCTCCCGGCGTGAACCAGCGGTTTTCCTCGTAAAAGAGGTGGATCTTGCGATAGGTTGCCCGATAGCCTTTCGGCCCGACGAGCACGGCTGAATTGAAGCATTGACCTCCCTCCCGCTCGGCCAGCCCCGCGACGATGGTGGTGTTGAATGTTTTCGCGGCTTGAATCAAGGCCTGCGTCGTGGGGCCTTCGGGGATGGGCTCGGAGAGCGCCTTGACTTCTTTTTTTGAGGTAAATTGATAACCGGTGTTGAACAACTCCGGCAAGACCCAAAGGTCGGCCTGCTCGGATGAAATCAGGCCGAGGACCTTTTCAATGTTTTGGGTGACCGCGCCGAACGTGGCATCAATTTGAACGACACCCGCCTTCATGACGCATCCCCTTTTTGTGCACTCCGAGAGCGAACGCCTTGAAGCGCAGCATCCGCAAAAAACCTACCTTGTGGTGACAACCAGCTTCCCTTCCATCCCCAGTTCGCGATGTTTATTCAGGATACAATAATAAATAAACCCTCCCGTTTTAAAGGGCACAAAGGTGACGGTCGTTGTCGTCCCCTTTTTCATCACTTCGTGCGAGGTGATGAAAAAGTCCGGGAAGGCGATATGGTGATTGACGCCGTCATTGTTGAACAGCGTAATTTTTACCACATCCCATTCCTTCACGGAAAGCGTCGGGTTGATTTTCCCGTCAATGGCACCGCCGAGCCCCCTGAAAAAGAAACCTCCTTCGGTCATTTCAGTTTTCAGGGTAAAAGAGGCGACGGAGCGCCCGGTGCTGGGTGTCACAGCGCTTGTCGGCGTGAATGAAAAAAAGGTGAATAAGGCAACAACACATAAAGTTTGAATTTTCATCAAGTGGCCCTCCCAAATGGTCGTGCTGGACAGCGGCTCTCTCTATTATTGTAGTCGATCATTTTCTGATTTGACGACTAAATTTAATACCACATTTGCGGTAATTACAGACGCCCGGCTTTGGCGTATCATAGAGATAGTGGCATGCGCGCCTGAATTGCACAGGATACAGGCTGCGTGGACACGGGAAGGGGGTATCATGGAAGTGAATAAAGTGTTATTGCCGACGGATTTTTCCGAGCTTTCGAATCGGGCGATTCAGGAGACATTCCCTGTCATCAAAAAGCTTGGGGCCGAAGTGACCTTCCTCCATGTACTGGAGCGCCTGGATCATCCCGATGATATGACGGCACTTTTCGACGAGGGTTATGCCTACTTGATGGACCGCTCCAATGCCTTGCTGGATGACTGGGTCGCCAAGGCGAAGGCACAGGGGATTCCGGCGAAATCGGTTCTGAAAAACGGCGTGCCCCATGTAGAGGTCGTCACGCTGGCTGAAAATGAGCACTTTGATTTGATCATTATGGGAACGCATGGACGAACCGGGTTTAATCACTTGATGATGGGGAGTCAGACAGAACGGGTGCTACGCAAGGCCGCCTGTTTCGTTATGACGATTAAGGCGAAGTAGGCTTGTTCCGGTATGAACGGGGGCGATGATGAGACACGTGATGACAATTGTTTTTGTGGCGATGGGGGTACTTTTTATCGGACAAAGTACGGTTTATGCCGCCGATATTGAAGCGGGCAAGACCTTTTATGCAAAAAAACGCTGTGGCATGTGTCACGTTTTGGAAGGCAAGGGCGGAAAAATCGCCTCCGATCTTTCGGGCATAGGAAGCCGCCGCGACGAGGCCTGGCTTTTAAAATTTTTTAAAAATCCCAAAAAGACAGCGGGTGCGAAGATGATGCCGGTCAAAGGCACGGAGGCGGAACTCGCCAACCTCGCGGCCTATCTCGCGTCACAGAAATAAAAAAACCATCTCCGCATCGCTTCAATCGAAGGAGGGTCTTATCGTTCCACGAAATTCCGGCCGTTTAAGCCTGAAAGATTTTTCGATCCCGCTCAAGGTTTTGTTTACCTGTCTTTTGCTGACCATCGGCATCGGCTACCTTTTTGCGGTCGCCTTTCTTTATCTCGTTGAAATTGAACCGCATTCGAAAGATGATCACGGCGTGGTGGGGGCTGTGATTGAAAAATACTATGGACGGCGGGGTGAAACGCGTCTGGGCGCGGCATTGAAAGGGTCAATGGGCGATACAGTCACGGCTGCGGAAAAAGAACAGATTTTTCAATGGATCGAAGGCGGCGCGCAAGAGGCGGAATACCCGAAGGTTGAGGGTATTTTTCAAAACAGCTGCGCGATTTGCCACAGCGCGGAGGGCGGCATGCCCACAGCGCTCATGACGACATACGAAGAGGTGGTGGCCTATACCGCCGTGGACATGGGGCAATCCGTCAAAACCCTGGTCGGCGTCTCGCACGTCCATCTCTTCGGCATGAGCTTCATCTTTTTTCTGACCGGACTCATCTTCGCCATGAGCGAAATCGACGCCCGATGGCGAACCATCCTCATCGCCACACCCTTTATCGCCATTTGGGTGGATATCGGCTCATGGTGGTTTACAAAAATGAAACCCGTCTTCGCCTACACGGTGATTATCGGGGGCATCCTGATGGGTGTGGCATTGCTGCTCCAAATTCTCATTTCACTTTGGGAGATGTGGTTGAAGCGTACGGACACGCGCTGAAGATCAAAAAAACGAGGGTTCAGCGCCGCCAGCCGGATGAGGCTTCGGGACCGGCGTGACTGAGCAGCGGGAGAAAGTGATCCGCGTAGGCCGCGAGTTTCTTCGGCCCGACGCCGTTGAGCCGAAGCATCTCCTCGTCATTTTGAGGGCGCTCCACCACCATTTGCAGCAGGACGGCGTCGCTGAAAATCAAGTAGGCGGGCACCCCTTTTTGATCCGCCAGCTTTTTTCGCACAGCCTTCAATTGCTCCAAAAGCGCGAGGGAATCCGCCCCGCCCACGAGGTCGGCGGCCTCAATCCCGGAAATCATCGGACGCGGGGCGCGGGGCTTGGCTGTTTTCACAGGCCGAATTTCGGCGAGCAAATCCATTTTAAGACAATGATCACAGGCCGATTCGCAGTCGGGCAGGCTTTCACCAAAGTAGGCGAC
>JBHHXB010000155.1:0-5325 GCA_046756825.1 Nitrospiria bacterium
GGATTACCATCCCACAATCCCTCAACCGCGTGAGGGTCTTCGCCTAACCCGCTATATATAGCACGGTGCCTCACTTCGGAAATTTTCTTGAGGAATTCGGGTAGCATTTCCCTCATTTCAAGCCTGTGTTTCTCTGGTTCCTTCATGACCTCTAACAAGGTGACGCCTTTCTTCCTCTGTCCCTGATACATGTACTTAAACAGCCGATCGAAACAAAGAGGCGGCACATAATCACTCGAAGAAAAACATTGGTGCAATTCCTTCCATCTAGCAATATGCCCACGCCCTCGTGATTCATACTTCCATTTGTTCTTTTTTGTCAGTATCCCCGCCACCACTTGAACCTCAAACCTATAGCCGATTTCTAGAAGATCGAAGAATGGCCTACCTTCGCAGCTCAAATGTGCGTTCAAGCCGTGAAACGCAGCAGTGTATGAAAGCATGACACTCGGCGCATACAATTTCCTTAAGTACATGATATGTGCACCAGTTAAAAAATTTACTGACCTTAAAATAGATCGGATTCCATTAATAATAGCGTGGAGGTCTAAAATGTCATCGTCTTCACACATAATTGAGCGCTTATTTCCGCTGAACTTCGGGAATAGGTGCAAATGCGAGTCTTTTGTAAAGCCGAATTTTAGCTCTTTGCTGTTAAGCCGTATGATTTGTTGAATAGCTTTCGCCGCAAGCTGTGGGTGCATAAGTATATCCAGTAAGACGCCCGTGAGACAGAATTACTCATTCTGACTTACTCTTTCCCTCGTCTTCGCTTATGCCAAAATATACGAAGGACTACCAAATCACCAACACTTTCCTTTAAACGCTGTCTAAAAACAGGCATATATTTATCGATTTTCACTTAAAACTTGGAACAGATTGGAGCATATCCAAAAACAAGGTTTCAGGAAGAAGGCCTTAAATATTGAAATAGTAGGAGATGACGAGGTTTTCGATTTGGGAAGCCAACTGTACAAAAATGATACAGTCAAAACCAAAATGAGTTAACGAGAACCGGCTAACCCATTGAAAAAATTGGTGGAGCTGAGGGGGATCGAACCCCTGACCCCAAGACTGCCAGCCTTGTGCTCTCCCAGCTGAGCTACAGCCCCATCGAATCTTATGTGGACGGGAGGATATCACCGCACCCATTTCATGTCAAGAAAAGGGCGGGGATGACGAGATCGCCTCGTCTTTGTTTCCTAATCCCGTTTTGATGCGCTGCTTGCTTTTCCCGATTCGGAACCCGTGTCCTCTTTCCCTGAATTTTCGTCAAGGCTCAAGAGAAAATTCGCCAGTTTGTTCAGCCCGCCCACCGTGAATTTCCTGCCGTAGTCGGTGGGCATACCGTCCCCGTCGCCGTAGCCGGGCACGACAAAGGCCGCCGGATCCAAAATGGATTCCAGAATGTATTCCTTCGGGGTGACGGCCTTTGCCCGGTTCAGTTCGACGGCTCTCAGATACTCGGGCGAATTGATCCGCTCCAGCGCCTTTGTTTTCATTGCGAGTTCGGGGCCGATGAGACCAGTGTTGGCGATGGGAATGGTCGGAACTTTGTGACAGACGAAGCAACCCATTTTTTCGATCATGACTTCCGGTGAATCATCCAAAAGCGCTGTTTTGGTCAAGTTCTCTTGGGGCTGGATCTTGGGTCTTTTGTCTTCGCCGACCTCCAGTTTTTTATTAAAGTAACGCTCCCAGTCCGCTCGTGCGGTGACCTTTGAATAATCACCGGGCGTGTCCATCGCTTGCAGATAGGCGGTGACGGCGACCATTTCGTAGTCATTGAGCAGCATGGGCATTTCGGCGACAAAGGGCATGCGGCTTTCCCGGTCTTCGCTGCCTTCTGTGCCGTAGCCTTCAACGACGTAGCAGCTCGGGCAGTAGAGGGATTCGATTAAATATTCTCCGCCCGTCGCGGCCTTAGGCTTGAGCTGAGAGACGGGTTCGGGGGTTTCGGCGTATTGTTTTGAGAAGGCGGCGTAGCGGGCTTCCTTGATCCGCTCGTGAGAGCGTGCTTCGATGTTTCTCAGGTCGGGGCAGCGCGCCGCCTTTTGTTCTTCCGCGAAAAGGTGGCAAAACGCGCACTGGCCCTTGCCGACGGGGAAGCGTCCCCTTTCGTTGAGCTGCGGGTCATCGGTCATGAAAATGATGTTTTCTCCGGCCTTGACGAGGGCCTCCGGCGTCATCAGAGTCTCGGGATCTACTTTTGAGGCGTCCACGGTCTGAGGCAGCGTTTCCTTTTTTTCTTTGATAATCGTGGGTGTCTGTTGTTTTTTAACCGGGGGTTTCTTCTTAAACAGAACGACCGCCACGACCAATATCGTGAGGAGGATGGCGGACCATTTCCAGAGCTTTATCAATGTTTGCGTGCGAGGACTATTCATACCAGACGATCCTTATCAAAAAAGGGCATTACCGAGTTCATAAAAGCCCTAAACTAAACCGCAACAAGGGGGTGTATGTCAAGACCCTGTTGATGAATGATGACCGTCTGGCATGATTTGAACGGGGTTGTGGCGGGGATGTTTGGAAAAGAGCGTTTTTGCCGGGACGTCTCTCAGCGACGCCCCGGCAAAGGTATGTTACTCAGCGAAGTATTCTTTCAATCCGCTGTCGGTCGGTTTCATGGATTTCTCGCCCTGCTGCCAGTCCGCCGGGCAGACCTCGCCGTGTTCCTCGGTAAACTGCAAGGCATCCACCATGCGAAGGGCTTCGCCGATGCTCCGGCCCAGGGGCAGGTTGTTGACAACCTGGTGCTGCACGACGCCGTTTTTGTCGATCAAAAACAGCCCGCGGTAGGCGGCGCCCAGGCCTTCAAAAAGCACGTCGTAATCGCGGGAAATGGTTTTGTTGAAGTCGGAGACCAGGGGATAGGTGATGCCCTGAATCCCGCCCTGGCTCTTGGGCGTGTTCAGCCAGGCGTGGTGCGAAAACCAGGAGTCGGTCGAAACGCCGATGACTTCAACATTGCGTTTTTTGAACTCTTCCAGCTTGCTCTGAAAGGCGTGGAGTTCCGTCGGGCAGACAAATGTGAAGTCCAGCGGGTAGAAAAAAAGGACGACATACTTGCCCCGGTGATCCGAGAGTTTAAAATTATCAACAGTTTCATCGCCGACGACGGCCTTTGCGGTAAAATCGGGTGCTTCTTGGTTCACTAATACCATTTGTTTCGCTCCTCCTCATGAAAGTGATTGTTGATGATCGTGAGTTTGTACTGTATCGAAATCTATCTGATCGTTCTTCCCCTTGTCAAATAATAATGATGCGAGGCGGATTGTGGATGCGGCGCTTCGCACACCACTCTTGAAGCCAAGTGAGAGGCCATGTTACGTTACAATTTTTTTGAGGCAGAGATTGCGCACAAAGTCCGTCCTGTATGTCTTTCTTCCCTGCAAGAAGGTCTACCCTTTAGGCCTAACCTATCTTGCCCATTTTCTGCACCGGCATTATCCGGAAGCGCCCCAGCACATTCTGGATTTGTCGTTAATCCCGCCCTCGGCGCGTCATGCCAGGTTGCTTGAAACGGTGGCGTCCTTTAAGCCCGACCTGATTGCCTTTTCCTGGCGGGACATTCAAATGTTCGCGCCGCACGAAGGGGACGGCTCGCTGCAATACGCCTTTGATTTTTATTACTCGCTTAACCCCTTCAAAAAAGCGGTGGCCGCCGTACAGGGGCTCCGGGCGCTGTGGCTTTATTACAACAATCTGCGCGAGCACTTTACTTATTTTGATTTGATCGCCAAGAAACATCCCTCGCTTCAAATGATGGTCGGCGGTGGCGCGTTTTCGGTTTTTTCAAAGGAGGTGATCCGTCGGCTCCCCGAAGGCGTGATCGGCATCATCGGGGAAGGTGAGGACGCCCTGCTGCATCTCTACGAGGGGCAGTCGATCATGCAGGACCGCTGTATTTACCGCAAGGGCGATAAAATCATTACGGGGACGCAGACCGCGCCGGTGAAGCTCGACGCCTCGGTGCAGGACCCGGCCTACATCGAATCCATTTTTCCGCAATACACCGCCTATCGGGGCGAGCCCATCGGCATTCAAACAAAGCGCGGCTGCCCCTACGATTGTCAGTTCTGTTTGTACACCTATATCGAAGGCAAGCGGGTTTATACCCGGCCCGCGGAGAACGTCGTGGCCGAAATGAAGGCCTTTTACGATCAATGGGGGACACGGCGTTTCTGGTTCGCCGACGCCCAATGGGTGCCGGGTTCGAAATATTATCCGCACTGCATCGAGACCCTGGAGCGCATCATCAAAAGCGGGATGCAAATCGAGTGGGGCGGCTACATTCGCACTAGTCTGATCACCCCGGAGCTTGCGCGCTTAATGGTTCAGTCGGGCTTGGGGGACACGGAGGTCGCCATTACCTCCGGTGCGCAGGAGGTCTTGGACGGCATGAAAATGGGGTTTCGGCTCGATAAACTTTACGAGGGCTGCCGTTATCTGAAGGAGGCGGGTTACAAGGGGCGGATTATTTTGAATTACTCGCTCAATTCCCCCGGCGACACCGAGGAGACCCTGTTGGAAAGCATCGCCTCTTATAAGAAAATCGCGGGCATTATGGGGGAATCCCAGGTGTATCCGGCGCTATTTTTTTTGGGGATTCAGCCGAACACGGGGCTCTCCGAACGCTTGATCGAGACGGGCTATCTGCCGAAGAATTACGACCCCTTGTCCATGAATCCCTTGATGATTAAGAAGTTGCTGTACAATCCGAAGCCTTTGGGCAAGATGATCACGAAGGCCTGTCTGAAGGCCTGGAAGGAAGGCCCGAGAACCACGCGCGATCCGATGAGAAAGCAGGACGGCGCGACCTACGCCGACGATTCCATCGCCAATATTTTCGAGGGCAACACGGGCCGTGCGGCCTTGATGAATCTTGAGGCGGCGCTGGCGGAGCAAGGTTTTAAGTCCCCCTCGGGAAGGTTCTGAGCGCCGGGGCGGACAGAGAAACGGGGCCGGGCATGATCTTGAACTGGGGTGCGCTGTCCGTTATAATCGCCCTATTTTTGAGGAGGAGACAGGAGCAATGCCAAGGGTTTCATTTTACCCGGCGAATCAAAGCGGGGATGTCCCGGAAGGGACCTCCATTCTGGATGCGTCGGAAAAGCTGGGCGTGGAGTTGCGCCACGACTGCGGTGGATTCGCGACCTGCAGCACCTGCCGCATCATGGTGGTGGCGGGCGTGGAAAATTTAAGCGAAATCGACCTCGATGAGGAAAACATGCTGGAGGAGGCGGAGCTGCCCACGCCCTTCCGTTTGTCCTGCCAGGCCATGATTCAAGGGGAGGTCACCTTGCAGATTCCCGAGCCCGA
>JBHHXB010000156.1:0-5292 GCA_046756825.1 Nitrospiria bacterium
GCCGTCTCCGGGGTTTCGAGGCTGATCCGACCGAGCGCGCCGCTTTTAAAATCGGTCAACAAAACCTCTGAGGCCTTGTACAGATCAATGAGGCCGCCGGGTTGCAGACAACCTCTTTTTCGTCCGATGATTTCCAGAAGTGTCGCGGGCTGCTCCGGCAGGCTCTTTATTTTGTAGCGGGTTTTTAAGGCCTCCGGATAGGCTTCCAGAAAAAATTTGGCGGCGAAGACGGCCACGGCCTCGGGATCGGTGACGGTATTTTTGATCGCGCCGGTCAAGGCCAGGCGAAACCCGCTTTTTTGGTCCTCAAACCTGGGCCATAAAATCCCCGGTGTGTCGTGTAGAAAAATGCCGTTTCCGAGATTGACTTGCTGTTGATGCCGCGTAACGGCGGGCTCATCCCGGACCTTTGCAACGCCTTTTCCGACGAGGGTGTTGATCAATGTTGATTTGCCAGAGTTCGGAATCCCCAGAATCATCACGCGCAGGGGCTTTGTTTTTTTATTTCGCTCCGGGAAGAGGTCGCGGCACAGACTGAGGAGTTTTCGGATGCTGCGGATTTCGGTCGCCATCATCGCCTGTGCCTTGACGCCTTTTTCCCGTTCCAGATGCTGAAGCCAGTCCTTTGTGATTTTGGGATCAGCGAGATCACTTTTATTTAAAACTTTAATTGCAGGACGGTTGCCGCGTAACGCGCTGACCAACGGGTTTTCGCTGCTGAAGGGAATGCGGGCATCCATGACTTCGATGACGAGATCAATCTGCGGCATGGCCGCCTGTATTTCTTTTCGGGCCTTGTGCATGTGCCCCGGATACCATTGAATCGTCATGCGTCGTCTTTTCCCCTTGAGTCCTCCGTATCCCATGCGCGGCGGTTGATGGCGTAGGCTGTGATGTTTCCCACGAAGGGGAGGGTGAGCATGCCGGGCAGCCATGCGACTTGTTTCGGGTCGCGGTATTTCCGGATGCCGATGGTCATGTTTTCGTGACCCGCGCGCGGCTGAGCCGCGTAGGTACCGAAAACGCGGTCCCACCAGGGGAGGTTGAAGCCGAAGTTGGAATTGCATTCGTCGTCCTCGATGGAATGATGCACGCGGTGCATGTCGGGCGTGACGACGAAGCGGCGCAAAATCCGGTCGATGCCGAGCGGCAGGGCGATGTTGCTATGGTTGAACATGGCTGTGGCGTTCAAAAGCACTTCAAAGACAATGACCGAGGCGACTGGCGGGCCAAGCACGACGATGGCCGAAAACTTGATGAGCATCGAGAGCACGATTTCAATCGGATGAAACCGTGCGCCGGTCGTGACGTCGTAATCGACATCGGCATGATGGACACGGTGCAGCCGCCAGAGGGCCGGTACAGCATGCATGAGGACGTGTTGCAGGTAGATGACAAAATCCAAAAAGAGGATTGAAAAGACGGCGATAAAGGCAGGAGGCAGTGTGAACTGATTGAATATCCCCCAACCCTTTTCGACGGCGAAGGCCGCGACGCCCGCCCCGGCCATCGGAAACAAAAGCCGCACCACGAGACTGTTGAGAAAGACGATGCCCAGATTATTCGTCCATCTAGGGAGCTTGGAAACGGTGAGTGCGCGCCTTGGCGCCAGAACCTCCCACAAGCCCATGATGATCAAAACGCCGAAGAAAAAGCTCAGGCGGATGGGTATCTCGTAATTTAAAATAAATGTGCTGAGCTTCACGCGTTTTTTGGCTCCACCGGGTTTACAGGCATGATGCTGACGGATTATCCTTGTTTACGTCATCATTGATCAACTTGAAAATAAAAAGATAATTTCAATCAGCGTTTCTCTTGCCCGTTTTCAAAAAAAGCGTGACAGTCCCAACTAAATATTCCATATTAAGCTATACTAACACTTAGAGGCACCAATGCGGGAATATGGTTGTTTAATAGGGAGAATGCATGAAATACGACGTGACTTTAGAACAATTTATGGAAGACCTGATCCAACGCAATCCGGGTGAAGTGGAGTTTCATCAAGCGGTTCATGAAGTCGCGGAGTCGGTGATTCCATTTACGGCGCAAAATTCCAAATATGAACGAGCGGGTATTCTTCAACGCATGACCGAACCCGATCGCATTATCATCTTTCGCGTGGTGTGGGAAGACGACGACGGGAACGTGCATGTAAACCGGGGCTATCGCGTACAGTTTAACAACGCCATCGGGCCGTATAAAGGCGGGCTTCGCTTTCACCCTTCCGTGAACTTATCGGTTCTGAAATTTCTCGGGTTTGAGCAAACCTTTAAAAACAGCTTGACCACCCTGCCGATGGGGGCGGGCAAAGGAGGCGCGGACTTTGACCCGAAGGGAAAATCGGAGCGGGAGGTCATGCGGTTTTGCCAGGCCTTTATGACGGAATTAAGCAAGCATATCGGTCAGCACATCGACGTGCCGGCGGGGGATATCGGCGTGGGCTCGCGTGAAATCAGCTTTATGTTTGGTCAATACAAGCGATTAACCCGTGAATTTACGGGAGCATTGACAGGAAAATCGCTTGAGTTTGGCGGAAGCCTCATCCGAAAGGAAGCCACAGGCTACGGCTGCGCGTATTTTATGGAAGAGATGCTGAGACACGCGGGGGATAAAATTGCGGGAAAAACCTGCCTGGTGTCCGGCTCCGGCAATGTGGCTCAATACTGCGCCGAAAAAATCATGCAGCTCGGCGGAAAGGTCGTGACGCTTTCCGACTCCTCCGGCTTTATTCATGACCCGGAAGGGCTAAACGCGGATAAACTGGCCTATGTGATCAAATTGAAAACACGCATCCGCGGCCGTATTTCGGAATACGCGGAAAAATACGGCTGTGAATTCTTTGAGGGCGAAAAACCCTGGAAGATCCCCTGCGACCTGGCTTTTCCTTGTGCCACGCAAAACGAAATCGACAAAGCGGACGCTGAAATGCTCATCGCCCAGGGCTGCAAGGCCATCACCGAAGGAGCCAATATGCCGACGAGCATCGAGGCCGTACGGGCCATTCATGAGGCCAGATTATTGTACGGGCCGGGGAAGGCGGCGAATGCTGGCGGTGTTGCGGTCTCGGGTTTGGAAATGACGCAAAACAGCATTCGTATGGCCTGGACTTCGGAAGAGCTTGATGCGCGTCTTCAAAAAATTATGAAAAATATCCATCAGCAGTGCATTACCCATGGACAGGAAGAAGACGGATATGTCAACTACGTCAAAGGGGCCAATTTAGCCGGGTTCATTAAAGTCGCCAACGCCATGCTGGCCTACGGCGTGATTTAGCCGGGGACGACTTCAAGGATCGGGCAGGCATTTCCCGGACTGAAAATGTTGTCGGCATTCATCCGGGCTGAGCGAGCGGGTCACCCGTGTTCGGGCCAGTTTCACAAGCTGTTCAAAGTCTAAAACAAAAGTCCTGACGATTTTATCTTTGCCCGCCGTCGCAATGTGTTTGCCGTCCGGGCTGAAGGCGAGGCTGAGTATTTCCGATTTGTGCCCTCTCAGCGTGAATTGTTGTTCGCCTGTGGCGACATCCCAAAGCAGGGTGGTTTGATCCCTGCTGGTTGTGGCGATGTGTTTGCCGTCCGGGCTGAAAGCGAGGTCCGTGACAACCTGGGTATGCCCGCTGAGTGAGTGCAGTCTCTTCGCCGTTTTGACATCCCAGACCTTTGCCGTTTTATCCCACCCGGCTGTGGCGATGTGTTTGCCATCGGGACTGAAGGCGACAGCCTTGACCCCGCTCGCGTGACCCTTGAAGGTTTGCACGGTTTTTCCTGTTTTGACGTCCCAGATCCGGGCGGTTTTGTCGGTGCTGGCTGTGGCGATGTGCTTGCCGTCCGGACTAAAGGCGAGCCCCAAGATTTCCTGTGTGTGACCCTTGAGGGTTTGCACTTCACGTCCTGACCCCGCCTCCCAGATTTTGACGGTTTTATCCCAGCCTGCTGTCGCAATCTGCTTGCCGTCGGGACCAAAGGCAATGTCCGTGATTTCGCTGGCGTGGCCTTTCAGCGTTTTTCGAAGCTTGCCCGATGTTGCATTCAAGATCCGGGCGGTTTTGTCAGTCCCGGCGGTCGCAAGCTCTTTGCCGCCAGGACTGATTGCGATACCTGTGACTTCACCTTTGTGCCCTTCGAATGTTCGCAAGATTTTTCCTGTTGTGATGTCCCAGGTTTTGGCGGTTTGGTCCCCGCTGGCCGTGGCAATCAGTTTGCCAGTCGAACTAAACGCGACGTCGGTGACTTTCCCCGAGTGGCCGCGAAGTACGGGAATCGCTTCCCCCGAAAGGGCGGCCCACACCTTCACGGTTTTATCCCAACTGGCGGTGACGAGCCGCTTTCCATCCGGGCTGAAGGCGATATCGGTTACGCCGTTTGCATGGCCTCGGAGCGTGGCGAAGGTTTCGCCGGAGGCCGCGTCCCAGATTTTCGCGGTTTTGTCCCAGCCTGCGGTTGCGACAAATTGACCGTCCGGACTAAAGGCGATGCCGCGGATCCCCTTCGTGTGTCCCTTGAGGGAGAGCAACGCTTTGCCCGTTTTTGCGTCCCAGATTTTCGCGGTTTGATCGAGGCTGGCCGTTGCGATGCGCTGGCCGTCCGGACTGAAGCGCACACCGCTGACTCCTTTCGTGTGTCCTTTAAAGGTTTGGATCTTTTTCCCTGACTGAACCTCCCAGATTTTAAGTGTTTTATCGGCACTGGCCGTGGCGAGCCGCTTTCCATCGCCAGAGAACGACAGCCCGATGATGGCAGCGGAGTGGCCTTTAAGCGTGCGGATTTCCTTGCCGGAGACAAGGCCCCACAGCTTGACCGATCCGTTTTCGCTTCCTGTCGCCACTTGCTTGCCGCCGGGGTGAAAGGCGACGGCGCGGACATTGCCCGAACGGACTTTGAGGGTTTGAAGTGCTTTGTTGTTTTGAAGATCCCAAATGATGGCGGTTCCGTCGCCGCTTCCCGAGACCAGTTGTTTCCCATCGGGGCTGAAATCGAGGTCGATCACTTCGCGTTGATGGCCTTTCAAAACCGAGATTTCTTTTCCATTTTCTGCGTCCCAGATTCTCACGTTCTGATCCCAGCCCCCGGAGACCACAGTTTTCCCGTCCGGGCTGAAGGCGGCGGCGGTGACGAAATTGCCATGACCGTTCAGCGTGAGACGGACGTGAGAATGATGCAAGGCCTGGTGCAGCGCCTCTTTTGTTTCCCGTGGGACATTGCCGCGATCCGCGGCGGAAACAGCCTGAAGCGCGAGCAGGAGGCTCTGTTCGGGATCGACTTCCAAAAGGTCGTTTGCGGCGATGGCGAGTTT
>JBHHXB010000157.1:0-5281 GCA_046756825.1 Nitrospiria bacterium
AATCAATCCGTTTTGACGACCTATGGGGGACTGGTTTTTTCCGGAGTAGAGATTACGGGGAGCAGCGGCACCGCCGTGGAAGACGGTTCATTCGGCATATTCGGAGGGCTTTTAATGACGATGAACGAAAAGACCGAGGTTGGACTTGAGCTGCGGCTTGCGGATCAGACCGCGCTTTCTGTGTACACGGCCTTTGCATTTTAGCGGGGCGCGGGGGGAATTGATCCTTACATGACCGTGGAGTTTGAGTGATGCGGGCCGTCGACATGCATGTGCATCCGGGGACGAAGGAATACCTTGTTGATGCCGGAGGCAAGTATCTCTCTGACGCCTTGGCCTATTTCCGAAAAAAAGACGCCGTGGTCAGCGTGGAGACGATGGCCCGCCACTATCAAAACCTCGACATGATGGCCGTGCTCCTGGCTTGGGACACTGAGACGCAGACCGGGCTTCCGCCGGTGACGAATGACTACGTCGCCGGTGTGGTGAAAAAGTACCCCGATGTTTTTATCGGCTTCGCCAGCGTGGACCCCTGGAAGGGAAGGATCGCGGTCGCCGAACTGGAACGCGCCGTCAAAACACTGGGACTCAAGGGCTTGAAGCTCCACCCCATCGCCCAGGCCTTCTACTTGAATGACCGCCGTTTTTACCCTTTATGGGAGACCTGTGCGTCGTTAAATATTCCGCTTCTCGTGCACACCGGTACGACGGGTGTCGGCGCCGGTGTGCCGGGAGGTGACGGCCTGAAACTTAAATACGCGCGTCCCATTCCCTATATTGATGATGTCGCGGCGGACTTTCCCGACTTAACCATTATCGGTGCGCATCCTTCCTGGCCCTGGCAGGAAGAGATGCTGGCCCTGGCGGTTCATAAAACAAATGTCTACATCGATCTTTCCGGATGGTCCCCGAAATATTTTTCACCGTCCTTGATTCGCTACGCCAATACGCTATTGCAGGATCGTGTGCTCTTTGGTTCCGACTATCCTTTTTTAACGCCTGAACGGTGGATTTCCGATTTTGAAAAGGCGGGATTCAAGACGGAGGTCCGGCAAAAGATTTTGGCGGATAATGCCCGGCGTCTGCTGAATCTCTAATTTTTATGATAAGGTGAGGTCAGGAAGAGCCTTGTATGGGCGCGTTTAGAGACCGTATGATCAGCCGTTTGAGGGATTGAATCTAGAACATGCCAGAGACGACCGAGACACCTCCCCTTCCCGAAGAAGAGGAAAAACCGGGGTTTGCAAAGCGCATCCGCCGGTATTTTATCACCGGCCTCCTGGTGGTAGTCCCCATCGGGGGAACCTACGTCATTCTCAAAACGCTCGTCGTGGCCCTGGAAGGGGTGCTGGGGAACGTCATGAAGACCCGGGTGCTTTATTATATCCCGGGTTTCGGTATTTTACTCCTTGTGGCCATCATTTTCCTGGCGGGGATCTTTACGACCAACGTCTTTGGGCGGAAGCTTTTTCAACTGTGGGAAAAGCTGCTCAGTCAGGTGCCGCTGGTTCGCAATGTCTACTCGATGGTGAAATCGGTGGTGGACACGCTTTCCTTCCAATCGGGTGAAAGCGAAAACTTCAGCCGGGTGGTGCTGATTGAATATCCCCGGCGCGGGCTTTTTACCTACGGATTTGTGACCAGTAACATTAAGGGGACGATTGACCGTCTCGGGGCGGGCAAGGTATTGAGCGTTTTTATCCCCACGGTGCCGAATCCCATTTCAGGCTTTCTTATGCTTGTGCCGGAGGAAGACGTTGTCCCCTTGACCATCACGGTGGAAGAGGGGATGAAGATCGTCTTTTCCGTCGGGCTTTACTGTCCAGAATTAAAGCGGGATCAACGCCGCTTGCCCAGACCGCCGAAGGAGACGAAGAAGAAGGAGGAGGCGCATGTTGACTGAGTGCGCCGCCGTGATTTTAGCCGCCGGTAAGGGCACACGGATGAAGTCCCGCCTGGCCAAGGTACTGCATCCCGTGGCCGGAGTGCCGATGCTGCGTCATGTCATCGACCTGGTTCAGTCGCTTGGGATTGAGAAAAATGTTGTAATCGTGGGTCATCAGGCCGAAGCCGTTTCTTCGTTGGTGTCGGAAAAGGGCAGCGCCGCCCTGCTTCAGGATCCGCCGAAGGGAACCGGAGACGCCGTGCTTCAGGCGAAAACCCGGCTTTCGGATTTTCAAGGGCCGGTACTTATTTTAAATGGCGACACGCCGCTTCTTGGCAAAGAAACCGTCGAGCGGTTTGTCGAATATTATCAAAAGGAACAGGCTGCCGTCGGATTATTGACGGTTTCCCTCGATCACCCGGCGGGCTACGGCCGGGTCGTCCGAAAAGCAAATGGCGCGATCGCGCGCATCGTGGAAGAGAAGGACGCAAGCCCGGACGAGCGTCGGATTCGAGAGGTTAATGCCGGTGTTTATCTCTGCGACGCAGCTTTTTTGTTTAAGGCCCTCTCAAAAATCAAACCCGATAATCAACAAAAAGAGTATTATTTAACAGATATCATCGGCATCGCTGTTTCGGAGGGCCTGCCCCTGGTCGGCATGGAAGCCCCGTCCGAGGAAGTGATCGGGATTAACAGCCGTGCCGACCTCGCCAAGGCCGAGCACGTGATGCGATCCAGAATCAATGATCACTGGATGCGCCAAGGCGTCACGATGATCGACCCAACGCAAGTCTGGATCGACGCGACGGTGACTCTCGGGGAAGACACGGTGCTTTACCCCGGTGTCGCCTTGGAGGGAGGAACAACCGTCGGTGCGGGCGTCACGGTTTACCCCGCCAGAATCCGGGACAGCCATATCGGAGACGGTGTCTTGATCAAGGATCACTGTGTAGTCGATCAGGCCGAGGTCGCGGCAAATGTGACGCTTGGCCCTTTTGCGCATCTTCGCCCGGGCGCGGTGATTCAAAAATCGGCGAAGGTTGGCAACTTTGTGGAGGTGAAAAAGAGCGTGCTCGGCGAGGGATCGAAGGCCAGTCACTTGAGTTATCTGGGGGATGCGAAAATCGGGAAGAACGTCAATATCGGTGCCGGAACCATCACCTGTAACTACGACGGCGAACGCAAATTTGAAACGGTGATTGAGGATGATGTTTTTATTGGCAGCGATACCCAATTAGTGGCACCCGTCCGCGTCGGCAAGGGAGCGCTGATCGGCGCGGGCACGACCGTGACAGAAGATGTGCCGCCGGACGCACTGGCGCTTTCCCGCCTCAAACAGGAAAACAAGGCGGACTGGGTGAAACAGCGGAAGCGGCTGCGAAAACGTCCAAAAGAAAAGCAACCCGAATAAACACCAGGGCCGGAGTCAAGGGGGAATTATGTGCGGCATCATCGGATATATCGGACAACGCGACGTCGTGAACTTGGTCGTGGACGGCCTGCGGCGGCTGGAATACCGGGGCTACGACTCCGCCGGCATCGCCTATTTTCTGGAGGGGAAGATACAGCTCAAGCGCTCCGTCGGCAAGCTGTCGTCCCTTGAGGCCATCCTGCCGCGAAACCCCTCCGACGGGGTCGCCGGTATCGGGCACACACGCTGGGCGACGCACGGCAAACCTTCGGAAGACAACGCACATCCCCACCGCGCGGGTACTTTGGTCATGGTGCACAACGGCATCATCGAAAACTATCTTTCACTCAAAAAGAAGCTTCAGGCGGCGGGACGGGTTTTTGTTTCCGACACCGATTCCGAGGTCATTATTCACCTGGTTGATTCCTTTTATCAGAAGGGGGGCTCCCTGGAAGCCGCCGTCCGGCAGGCTGTGAAAGAGATGCGGGGGAGCTACGCTATTTGTATTTTGTCCGAGGACGCGCCGGATGAGCTGATCGCCGTCCGCAACGGTTGCCCGCTTGTGGTCGGCGTGGGCGAGGGGGATTATTTCGTCGCCTCGGATATTCCGGCCTTCCTGTCCCATACCCGGCAGGTCGTTTACGTGGAAGATGGCGAAATGGTGCTGCTTTCAAAGGCGGGCCTGGAGGTGTGCGATTTCAAAGGGGCTCGGCTTGTCAAAGAGCAACACCGGATTTCGTGGGATCCTGTGATGGCGGAAAAGGGGGGCTTTAGACACTTTATGCAGAAGGAAATCCACGAGCAGCCCCGGGCCATCGTGGACACCATCCGGGGCCATGTCGCGCAGGAGGCGGGCGAGGTGATCCTGTCCGGCGCGGAGGAGATCGGCGATTTAATGGAGCACTGCCGACGGATGGTGCTCATCGGGTGCGGGACGTCCTGGCACGCGGCCCTGGTCGGAAAATTCCTGATTGAGGAGATTGCGAAAATCCCCGTGGAGGTGGACATCGCCTCGGAATTTCGCTACCGGAATCCGCATCTCTCGGAAGGAGATTGGGTCATTGGTATCTCCCAATCCGGCGAAACCGCCGACACGCTGGCGGCCATCAAGGAGGCGCAATCCAGGAAAATCCCCACGCTTTCCATCTGCAACGTGGTGGGAAGCAGTATCAGCCGGGAGACCGACGCCGTTTTTTACACCCACGCGGGACCGGAAATTTCCGTGGCTTCCACGAAGGCTTTCACGACTCAGCTTGCGGCTTTGGCGCTCTTGGCCATTTACCTGGGCCGGAAACGGGGACACCTTTCCGAGGAGGAAGGAGGGCAACTCATTCATCAACTGCTCTTGTTGCCGAGGCAAATCGAAGAGGTTCTGGGTCATGAGGAACGGGTGACCGATATCGCCAAGCGCTTTTTCCGCCACCGTGATTTTCTCTACCTTGGGCGCGGCATTCTCTACCCCGTGGCCCTGGAGGGCGCGCTGAAGTTGAAGGAAATTTCCTATATTCACGCCGAGGGCTATCCGGCGGGAGAGATGAAGCACGGCCCCATCGCGCTCATCGACGAAAACATGCCGGTCGTCGTGTTGGCCTTAAAGGACAAGGTCTATGAAAAAATCGTGAGCAATGTCATGGAAGTGAAGGCGCGCGGCGGTGTGGTCATCGCCTTCGCCGAGGAGGGCGACACGGAATTGGCGCCCTTGGTCGATGAGATTTGTTTTATCCCGAAGGTGATACCCGCGCTCAGCCCGATTTTAATGACGATTCCCCTTCAACTCCTGGCCTATCATATTTCGGTTTCGCGGGGCAGCGATGTCGATCAGCCGAGAAATCTCGCCAAAAGCGTAACTGTGGAATGAACGAAGGGATGCCGCATCCAATCCTGGCCGGGCTTAATTCCGCGCAGCGGGAAGCCGCCGAACAAGTCGAAGGCCCCTTGCTTATTTTGGCCGGGGCGGGGAGCGGGAAAACCCGCGTCATCGTTCA
>JBHHXB010000158.1:0-5156 GCA_046756825.1 Nitrospiria bacterium
TTCTCCCTTTATGATGTCAAGACCGTAAAGCCGCTTCACCACGGCGAACATCCCCGAAAGCGCATTGTCAACCGAAAAGTAGGGTTTCAGTTCTTCCTGGCTGATGCTGTATTTCTCCTGACGCAGTTTCTCGGAGTAATAGGGGATGTCCCAGGCCTGTAAGTCGCTCAAGTTGTCCTCGGTCTCGGCGAAGGCGCGGACCTCGTCCAATTCCCGGCGCGCCGGAGACAGGGCGTGTTCGGCCAATTCGTTCAAAAAGGACATGACCTGATCCACCGAGTCGGCCATCTTCGTGGCCAGGGAATATTCAGCGTAATGGGCGAAGCCCAGTAGTTGCGCCATTTCATAACGCAGGGACAGAATTTCTTCCATGACCTCGGTGTTGTCCCATTTTCCGGCGTGTGGCCCTTGATCCGAGGCGCGGGTGACGTAGGCCGTGTACATTTCCTTGCGAAGCGGACGATGATCCGCATAGGTCATGACAGCGAGGTAGGACGGAAATTCCAGGGTGACGCACCAGCCTTCCATCCCTTCGCGTTCGGCCGTTTGCTTGGCCAGGGCGATAGCGGACTCCGGCAGCCCGGCCAATTGTGCAGGATCGTTTACCTGTCTTTTCCAGGCGTTGGTCGCGTCCAGCAGATTGTCCGAAAATTGGCTGCTCAGGGCGGAGAGTCGCTGCATGACCGTTCTATAGCGGGTCTTGGCCTCTGGCTCAAGCGTGATGCCGGAAAGACGGAAATCGCGGAGGGCGTTGTCGATGACTTTTTTCTGCGCGGTATCCAGCCTTGAATATTCCGGCCCCTTGGCGATTTGTTCGTAGGCTTCGAATAAGGCCGTGTTTTGACCCAGTTCCGTCGCGTAATCACTTAACTTGGGGAGGCAGGCGTTATAGACCTCGCGGAGCGCCTCGCTGTTGACCACGGCGTTCAAGTGCGACACCGGCGACCAGACGCGATCCAAACGCTCCCCCATCTCCTCCAGAGGGTGGATGAGATTATCCCAGGTGTAGGTGTCGTGAGCGGCGAGTAGTGCGTTGATGCCGCGCCGGTTTTCTTCCAGGGTATGATCCACGGCGGGCATCACATGTTCCGGTTTGATTTTTGAGAAAGAGGGCAGTCCTGTCTGTTCGAGTAAGGGGTTTTGCATATTCTCCTCATTAAGATCACGGTTTGCTGTGCCCCATCTTATACACCATTTTTCGCGGCCTTGGCAGGTCTTTTGATGATTTTTCATCACACCGTCATGGATTGATGGGGATAAACATGGTAGATTTGAGCCATTCACAAAAGCCTGAACCTGTGGGCGGGAAACCCCCTAATGAAACAAAACGCACTTCACTCCTGCATCTGGATCTTCGTGGTGTTCACCGCTTTGAGCGCCTGCGTCTCAAAACCGGTACAGACCCGGCATTTGATCGCCGCCTCGTTTCCCGATCTTGAAAATGGCGCGTGGCGGGCCTGCCGTTTTAAAATCACGTGGCCTGCGCATCTCGGTGCGGACGGCGCGGTCGATTTGATGCTGGCGCACGCCGTGGTGCGGCCCGTTTTAAAAGAACAGGTGACAGCACTTGCTTTATGGCGCTTTCACCGGCGTGCCGCACGCGACGCCACCGGACATCAATTCAGCTTTATGTTTTATGCCGATGCCGACGTTTCGGCGAAAATTGCGCGTGACATTCAAGCCAACCCCATCCTGAAAGAAGCCCTGTCCACAAAAATACTTGAAAAGGCTTGGTGCGATGATCCGAATACGCCTCGCCCGGCAAAGGTTGAAGCCATGAGCGATCCGAGTTGGTCGCCCGCACTCCAAAAGAATTGGCCCGCCTACATTATGGGCGTGAGCGCCCTGTGGCTGGGCTTGATTGACGATGCCATGACGGACGCTCCCGTGCCGAAAAATATCTCAAGCAGGCTGGAGCAATATCGAAAGGCGGACGCCGCTGTCACCGCGCTTTGGCGAAAGGAAGGACAGCATGCCTTTTTTCATCACTTGAGTGCTGTTTTTGGTTACGCGCCCCTGTTGATCCAAAAAGAAATCCAGTTTTAAACGGGTTTTTCACCGCATCACTTCGCTCGAACCTCTATCTTTTTCAGGCTTTTTTCACAGAGTGCACTCGGGTCTTGTTCTCAACAGGAAAAATTTGGTATGTTGCCTGTTCGAAAAAATTCAATGTTATAAAAAATAAGGTACCAAGGCCTTAGAAAACGACCAAAGGAGCCAGTCATGGAAAGGGAAACCCCTTCTGAAGCAAGCGAAAATCTTTTAACACTGGGTATTGAGGGGTTTTCCTATTCAGACCTGTATGATCCCGGACGGCTGGCCGTTTTGACCGCCGCCTTTGACGAGGCGCTCAAAACATCGGACCCCACCCTTTTTGAACGCTTTTCAGCCTATCGCGATGATCCCGATAACGCGCTCTCTCCACCCGAGGAAGCAGAACTCCTTATTCAAGTGGCCTTCCACCAAAGTGAATTTATCGCACGCCTGTTTAACGTTTCAGCGGAGCGCGATGACTTCATGGCTTCGATCCAGTCTCAAAAACCGCTTTTTCGGTTTAAAAAGGAATTTGTTCAAAAACGCGCGCTCAAAAATTTTTCGAACGAGGATTTGGCCCGGCTGGACTACGATGAATTGAATGAAAAAGTCCGGCTCTTGATCAACCTCCTGCACGCCCCCATTCCCGAAGACCACGACAGCGAGCTGCTTTTTGCCGAAACCGCCTGTTTACTGCTTGATGCTGAAAAAGCGCTTGAATTGAAAATCAAGCGTAATGTGCCCGTACCGGACGAAATCATTGAAAGCATTGCGGACCTCCATCGGAAAATGTCGGAGCATGTGGAGACACAGGCGGTTTTTAAAGGTCTTTTGGAATGCTCCTTCGATCCCGAAAAAGACGCCGACGTGCTCTCGCTCACACAATCCCTGTTGACCTTGCTGGAAGAGTGGATTTTTGTTTCGCAGCATTTGAGACCGGGTGAATGCGTGACCGAAGGCTGGGATGCCTTTAGGACGCCCCACAAATTCGACTTTCAAAATCTGGTTGAGATCAAACGGCCCGACCCGGATTTTCCCGAGCTCATCATCGGTCCCGAGAAAACCCTGCGCAAGCGGGACGGCTTCGAGCTGACC
This sequence comes from Nitrospiria bacterium, assembly GCA_046756825.1. GTDB lineage: Bacteria > Nitrospirota > Nitrospiria > SBBL01 > JAADHI01 > JAADHI01. Next base: position 3,130 of record JBHHXB010000158.1, read on the forward strand.
GACCGCCGGTATTCCGAAAAGCAAGTGCTTTCCGAGATTGATTACTGCGTCATTTGCCATCCGCGCGAAAAGGACAGTTGCCGCGTCGGTTTAAAAAACCGGAAGACGGGTGAGCTTGAACACAACCCCTTGGGGATCGAACTCACGGGCTGCCCCCTGGATGAGAGGATTTCCGAAATGCACTATCTGCACGCCGAAGGGGATGCCATCGCCGCGCTGGCCATGGTCGTCATCGACAATCCCATGGTGCCCGCCACAGGTCACCGCATCTGTAACGATTGCATGAAGGGCTGCATTTATCAAAAGAAGGATCCAGTCAACATCCCGCAGGCCGAAACCCGTATTCTGACCGATGTGCTGGACTTGCCCTACGGCTTTGAGATTTATGCCTTGCTGACCCGCTGGAATCCCCTCAACGTGAAGCGTCCCCATGCGCTTCCCTACAACGGGAAAAACGTACTGGTCGTCGGCATGGGCCCGGCCGGATTCACGCTGGCGCAGTTTTTATTGAACGAGGGCTTCGGGGTCGTCGGACTGGACGGCCTCAAAATCGAACCCCTGCCGAAAGCCTGGGTCGGCGACGACACGACACCGCCCATGCCCATCAAGGACGTCAGCAGGCTCTACCATGAACTGGATGAGCGGGTTCTGGCCGGATTTGGGGGCGTCTCCGAATACGGCATTACCGTCCGCTGGGATAAGAATTTTCTGGATGTCATCCACCTGACGCTGGCGCGGCGTAACCGCTTTCAAGTCTACGGCGGTGTTCGCTTTGGCGGCACGGTGACTGCGGACGACGCCTGGGCCTTGGGCTTTGACCACGTCGCCATCGCCGCCGGCGCGGGCAAGCCCACCCTGTTGTGGATGAAAAACAACCTGATTCGCGGTATCCGAAAGGCGAGTGACTTTCTCATGGCGCTTCAGTTGACCGGCGCCTTTAAAAAATCCTCCCTCGCCAATCTTCAGCTTCGCCTGCCCGCCATCATCATCGGCGGCGGACTGACCGCTATCGACACAGCCACGGAGGCCATGGCCTACTACCCCGTTCAAGTGGAAAAGGCCCTGGATCAATACGAAAAGTTAAGCGCGAAATACGGCGAGGCGGCGGTGCTGTCGATGTACGACGACGACGAACTTGAAATTTTGCAGGAGTTTCTCACGCACGGAAAGCAGGTTCGTGCGGAGCGCGCCCGCGCCGAGGCTGCGGGAGAGCCACCGAACTTTGTCCCCTTGCTTCGAGGGTGGGGCGGGGTGTCGCTCGTGTACCGCCGGGATGTTTTGAATTCCCCTGCCTATCGTTTGAACCACGAAGAGGTCATCAAGTCGCTCGAAGAGGGGATTCACTACATTGAACTCCTGAGCCCGACGGAGGCCATACCCGATCAATACGGCGCAGTCAGCGCGATGAAGTTTGAAAAACAGCGTTTGAACGAAGAAGGCAAACTTCGGGGTACCGGGGAATTTATGGAGCTTCCGGCCAAGACCGTGCTGGTCGCCGCAGGCACCAGTCCCAACGTGATTTATGAAAAAGAGCACCCCGGCACCTTTGAAATGGATGACCGGAAAAAGTTCTTCAAGCGCTTTCAGCCGGAATGGAATGGCGGAGATGCCCCGCGTCTCGTCCCCTCGCACGATTGGACGACACCGGCCGTGTTTACCTCTTATGAGCAAGAAGGCAAGTTTATCACCTTTTACGGCGACAACCACCCGGTGTACGCGGGCAATGTTGTCAAGGCCATGGCCTCCGCCAAAAAGGGTTATCCCTATATCGTGCGGCTTTTCGAGAAAGATCTGGCGCGTTTGACACCCGAGGGCCAGCCCGCGAGGGACGCTGCCTTTTCCACCCTGATCAAGGGATTGGACGAAAAACTGCGGGCAACGGTCGTGGACGTCATCCGGCTGACCCCGACGATTATCGAGGTCATCGTCAAGGCGCCTTTTCAGGCGGCGGCCTTCGAGCCGGGGCAGTTTTATCGTCTGCAAAATTATGAAAGCCATTCGGAAACCATCGACGGTATTTGTCTCAA
>JBHHXB010000159.1:0-5076 GCA_046756825.1 Nitrospiria bacterium
GCGATTGTCGAGCCGAAGTCCTATTCGGAGACCCTGTTGACGATGCTGGCCTCGCCCAATTTCGCGAGCAAGGCCTGGGTTTACGAGCAATACGATCACATGGTTCAAACCAACACCGTCATCGCACCTGGCCTGGGCGCGGCCATGATTCGTTTGAAGGGGACGGAAAAGGCACTGGCCATGACGACGGACGGCAACAGCGGCTATGCCTTGCTGAACCCCTACTTCGGCGGGGCGATTGCCGTGGCGGAAGCCGCACGGAATTTGGCCTGTATCGGGGCCAAGCCTGTCGGCATGACAAACTGTCTTAATTTCGGCAACCCCGAGCGGCCCGAAACCATGTGGTCCTTCGGCCTTGCCGTCGAGGGCATGGCCGACGCCTGCACACGCTTTGAAATCCCCGTCGTCAGCGGCAACGTCAGCCTTTACAACGAGACCCTCGGTCTCGGCATCTATCCCACACCCATCGTTGGCATGGTGGGCGTGATCGACACGCCGGATCTCATCCGCCGCCCGCTCACGCCCGGTTTCAAGGCCGCCGGTGAAAAAATCGTTCTGATCGGGGATACGCGCGAAGAACTGGGCGGAAGCGCCTATCTCAAAATCATCCACTCCCAGGAGCGAGGCTATCCCCCGAACCTGGATTTCGAGAAGGAAAAAGGCGTGCAAATGCTGGTACGCGAAGCCGCGCAGGCCGGACTCCTGACCGCCGCCCACGACTGCGCCGAGGGCGGGCTGACCATGACCTTGGCCGAATGCTGTCTCTTGTCTCCGGCACACGTGGGTGGTAAAGTGACAATATCACCCCCCGCGATTCGAACGGATGGGTTTTTATTTGGCGAATCACAATCCCGGATTGTCGTGACCGTGAAGCCCGCTGATTTTGACACCTTGCAAAGCCGAATCGAGGCACAGGGCCTGCCTTATACGGTTTTGGGAGAAACCGGCGGAACGGCCCTGGAGATCTCGATACAGGATCACCCTCACCCCTTGATTCATCTCTCGCTCGATGCGATGAACACCTCTTACAAAACTGGTCTTTCTGATTATTTTAAAGATCGCACCGGATCTGAATAAGAAATAAGATAGAATAAGATCATGGATAAAGATTTTTTTGACAAGATGCGCGAAGAGTGCGGCATTTTCGGGGTCTACGGACACCCGGAAGCCGCCAATCTGACCTATCTCGGACTCTACGCCCTTCAGCATCGCGGACAGGAGGCCAGCGGCATCGTGACCTATGACGGCCGCCACTTCCATCAGGAAAAGGACATCGGCCTGGTCGCCGATATTTTTTCCGAGGAACGGCTCAACCGTCTCAAGGGACACGCGGCCATCGGGCATAACCGCTACTCCACAACGGGCGGGAGTAAACTCGAAAATGTTCAGCCGATGTTGGTCAATTACGCCCTGGGCACGCTGTCGATGGTGCATAACGGCAACCTGGTCAATGCCCATTTTCTGCGGGACGAACTCGAGGCCTACGGCGCGATTTTTCAGTCGTCGATGGACAGCGAGGTTATTATTCACATGATTGCGCACTCCCGGAAAAAGGAATTGACGGAACGCATTATCGAAAGCCTTTCCCGCGTCCGCGGGGCGTATTCCCTGATTTTCTTATCCGAGCAGGGCATGATCGGCGTTCGGGATCCGAATGGCGTCCGTCCGCTGTCTCTCGGGCGCTTTCAAAACGGCGGGTATGTCCTGGCTTCTGAAACCTGTACCTTTGATTTGATTGAAGCCGAGTTTGTCCGGGATATAGAGCCGGGAGAAATCATCCAAATCAACAAAAAAGGCGTGTCTTCCTTCACGCCCTTTTTGCCCGCCGATCCCGCCCACTGCGTTTTTGAATATGTCTATTTCTCCCGGCCGGACAGCAATGTCTTTGGCCGGAATGTCTATGAAATCCGAAAGCGCATGGGCCGGGAATTGGCGAAAGAAAGCGCAGTCGATGCGGACATCGTCATCCCCGTCCCGGATTCGGGCGTGCCCGCCGCCCTCGGTTATTCGGAGGAGGCGCTACTGCCCTATGACACGGGTCTCATCAGGAATCATTATGTGGGCCGGACGTTTATCGAACCGCAGCAAACCATTCGTCATTTCGGTGTGAAGATCAAACTCAATGCCGTCAAGGGTCTTTTAGAGGGAAAGCGGGTTGTTGTCGTGGATGATTCCCTGGTGCGGGGCACGACCAGCCGAAAGATTGTCAAAATGATCCGGGCGGCCGGGGCGAAGGAGGTGCATGTCCGCATCAGTTCGCCGCCCATTGTCTCGCCCTGTTTCTACGGGATTGACACGCCGACCCGTCAGGAGCTTGTCGCCGCAAGCCACGACGTGGAGGAAATTAGAAAATATATCACAGCGGACAGCCTGACCTATCTTTCAAGCAAGGGCATGTTCCGCGCGGTCTATCAACAGGAATCGGGCGAAAACCGACATTTCTGCACGGCCTGTTTCACCGAAGACTATCCCATCCCGTTCACCGAGGAAGAAATCAGCCAGCTCCGCCTGTTTGAAAACCCCTTTGCCCCGCCCGCGCAATAAGTTCTGAATGATCCGGTCGAAAAAGACTCAGCGTCTCTGGCGGCTTGTGTCGAAGAGAAAGGATCCCGTCATCAGTAAAAAACCAAGGACGACGCTCGTCGTGCTGATGGCCTGCCACTGAATCACCCAAAAAAAGACAAAAATCATGAGAAAAAGCGTCACGCTGTAAATGAATTTTGTTTTGAGCCAGGAAGGCGGGTCAAGCACCCGTTTTTGAAACATCCGGTGAAGACTGCGAAAATGGAGCATCGCCAGTCCTCCGCCAAAGCTTAAAGAACTCCCGACTTTTTTGGAAATGAGAAACCCCAAGCTCACGCCGACGACCAAAATCACCAAGCTTGTCCGCTCAATTTGCTTCAGTGTCGCGTTGCTTTTTAAGAGAAAGAGATCCCGGTCAAAGGGGCTGGCCTGATCTCTTGCGGGATCGTCCGTGGCAGGACGATCGGTTGCCGTCGTCATTGCAATGTTTTAAAAGACCGGTAAACTGCTTTAACGGTTTTTTCGATGTCGGAGGGTGTGTGGGCAGACGAAAGAAAAACCGCTTCAAATTGTGAGGGAGGAAAATAAACCCCGTTTTCCAGCAGGGCTTGAAAGAACGCGCCGAAGCGCGCGGTGTCGGATTTTAAGGCGTCCTGGTAGTCGGCGACCGGACTGGGGTTGAAAAAGAGGGTCATCTGCGAACCGACACGGTTGACCTGTATCGTGGCATTAGCCCGCTTCGCCGCGTCCCGCAGGCCTTCCTCCAGCGCGGCCCCGCTGGCTTCCAATTGCGCGTACAGCTCGGGGTCTTGCAGTAACTCCAGGGTCGCGATCCCCGCCGCCATCGCGATGGGGTTCCCGGAAAGCGTCCCCGCCTGATAAACGGGGCCGACCGGCGCGAGATGATCCATGATCTCCTTTTTCCCTCCAAAAGCCCCCACGGGAAGCCCGCCGCCGATCACTTTGCCGAGACAGGTCAGGTCGGGACGGATGCCGTAGCGCTCCTGCGCGCCGCCGGGCGCCGCCCGGAAGCCGCTCATAACCTCGTCAAAAATCAAAAGCGTGCCGAAGGGCCGGGTCAATTCCCGCAGACCGGGCAAAAAGCCGTCCTTCGGAATAATCGTCCCCATGTTGCCCGGCACGGGCTCAATAATGACACAGGCGATTTGATTCCCTTTTGCTTCGAGGATTTTTTGGACGGCGGCCAAGTCGTTGTAAGGCGCGGTGATGGTGTCGCGGGCAAGGTCGGGCGGCACGCCGGGGGAGTCCGGCACGCCGAGCGTCGTCGCCCCCGAACCCGCCTTCACCAGCAGGGAATCGGCATGACCGTGATAACAGCCTTCGAACTTGATGATCTTGCTTCGCCCCGTAAAGCCCCGCGCCAACCGGATGGCGCTCATGGTCGCCTCCGTGCCGGAATTGACGAAGCGCACCTGCTCCATCAGCGGGAAAAAGGTTTGAACAAGCTCGGCCAGCCGAACCTCCAGCGGCGACGGCGCGCCGAAGCTCGTCCCCAGAGCAGCCGTGTTTTGAACGGCCTCGATCACCTTGGGGTGGGCGTGGCCCAAAATCATCGGCCCCCAAGAAAGCACATAGTCGATAAAAGTATTCCCGTCCACATCGGTGACGGTGCTTCCCGATGCTCGCTTCATGAAAAGCGGATTTCCACCGACCGATTTGAAAGCGCGCACCGGGGAATTTACGCCCCCCGGTATTCTTGTTTTGGCCGTTTCAAACAGCGTTTGCGAGACATCCCGTTTCATAGGCGGTCATTTTAGGGAAGACCGAAATACAAGTCAAGCGAGGGTTTATTGGACCAAAACCCCGGAAGACTTGACTTTTTATGTGGAATCTTTATAGTGCATTGTTTATGAGAAGTTCTCTTTCTAGAAAAGCCGCGCCGATTCTATTCGTGACGCTCTTTTATTTATCGGCCTCGTTTCTCGGTGCGTTCTGCACCTCGGGACCGCAATCGGGGCATCATCACCAAAAGCGGGGAATGACGCATTCCTTATCGTGCCTCCTGGCCTGCTCCAGCATGGTGGCGAAAAGCGCGCTCGGCCCACTTTCTCAGGCAGAGCTGCCTTCTTTTGGTGCGATGATCCTGCTTCCTTTCTTTTTCTTGTCTTTATTTCGTGGTTCAATCCTGCGCAGCCGCGCACCTCCGCTATCTTCATAAACAGCACCGTTTTTCCTCAAGTTTCGTTTAATTTGATGTTTTAAACCGAAGACGCTTTTTTATGCGTCCCGGCTTTGCTGGATTTGGTTGCGTGGAAGACGTTGCTCTTGCGGCGTTTCAACCCATAATTTTAATGGTCACGTTTGATGCTCGAAAGGAGTGTATATGTTTAAGTCGTTCTCATTTACAAGACGATGGATCGTGGTTCAGGTTTCAATTGTTCTTTTAGCGGGCATGGGATTTATGTTTTCGTCCACCAATGCCTGGGCCAGCTGCGGCGCGGGCAACTGCTTTCTGGTGACCGGAACGCAGGAAGGCATTTCATCCCCCGGCCAAATGACGCTCGATATTTCGTACCGCTACATTCCGATGGA
>JBHHXB010000160.1:0-4855 GCA_046756825.1 Nitrospiria bacterium
TCGCTCCAAACCATGTTGGCCGGATTGTAGAAGGCGGCGTCGGGGCCGTAGGCGTTCGCGACATAGGCCGCGCTCAAACCCACCGAATTTGAGGATTGCTCCAGGATTTTATACCCGCCCGCCAAAAGACCGGCGGCGGTAAAATGGGACAACATCACAGCAACAACAAGAACAAAAACCCCTTGAGGGGTGAACAGACCAGGTCGTTTCATGATTTCCTCCTCTGCCTGGGTAAAGGATGCGTGGACTTTTTTCGCTTTGTGCTTCGTTGTTGAAAAGACTTAACCAAGGCCTTCTTCGAAACCGGCGGTTCGAAAGGCTCACCCAGGGCGACCGCCCGAAGTTTTGCGATTTCAAAAGACGTCAGATGCCGGTATTTTCCAAGCGGAAGACCTTTGATTTTTAAAAAGGCGTAGGCCACGCGCTTTAACTTCACGACGGGATGCCCGACCCGCTCCAGAACCCGCCGTACCTCACGCTTCTTGCCTTCGTGCAGAATCAGCTCGACCCATCCATTTTCGTCGGTACGGTGAAGGGCACGGATTTTACACGGGGCCGTTTTCCCCGTCGGCAACGAAATCCCGCCGTGTGCGATTTTAAGCAGCGTCTCCCCGGACAAATGCCCCCGCACCTTCGCCCAATAGGTCTTTTCAACCTCGTTTTTCGGATGCATCAAGGCATTCGACAAATCCCCGTCATTCGTCAACAGCAGGAGCCCCTCGGTTTCATAATCAAGACGGCCGACGGGCGACACCCGTTCTTTCACTTCCGGGATTAAATCCATGACCGTCGGGCGCCCTTCGGGGTCATGCCGGGTGGTGATATAGCGTTTCGGTTTATTCAGTAAAATGTAGACGTTTTTCGGAGCATGCTTGAGCCGCTTGCCGTCCACTTTAATGTGATCATGGGCCGGGTCCACTTTCACGCCCTGCTCCGTCACGAGCGCGCCATTCACTTGAACACGCCCTTCCGAAATCATGATTTCCGCTTCGCGACGCGACGCGATCCCGGCCCGGGCAATAATTTTTTGTAATCGTTCCGGCATTATTTTCCCGGCACGGTGAGCACGGGACATTTCGCCAAACGCACCACTTTTTCGGAGACGCCTCCCAATAGCAGGTGTTCCATGCCGGTGCGTCCATGCGTGCCCACGACAATCAAATTAACCGACTTTTCTTCCGCGATTTTGATGATTTGCTTATACGGCGCGCCATGTTCAAGCAGACGATCCACAGACAGGCCCTCGTCAATCAGCGTATTTTGAAGGTTTTCCAGCAAGGCGGCGGCTGTCGTCGAAAGGGCTTGATCATGCCCCACCACCGTCATGCTGTCCGTGAGGCTGTAGCTGAATGACTCGATGACATGCAGGAGCGTGATTTTCGCATCGAATTGTTTTGCCAGCACCGAGGCGTGTGCAATGGCCCGCTCCGAGTAATCCGAAAAATCCGTCCCTACCAAAATGCTTTTAAAACCAATATCGGTCTTCATTTCTTGTTCCGGCCCTCCTCACGACTCCCCGACACTTTACTGCAAGCCCTCATTTTAATCAAGAAAAACACCGGCTTCCCAACAGAATCCCCCCGTTTGAATCCGGCGCGCCTTCAAATACCTGATATGGTTTTAAAATGCGAAGAATACGCCTTGCTTCAAAAACCCGCTTCTCTTACAATACCCCCGTCATGCGTACACATCATCATGCCATTTCGATAAAAATCATGACCCGATATGCCCTGCCCGCCCTTTTATTCATCATCCTGCTTTCCGCCTGCACGGATTCGGATGCCCCGTCCCCGGATGAACCCGTCCCCGCCGCGCCGACGGAATTTTCGGCGGGGGAGCAGCTTTTCAACAACAACTGCGCCGGGTGTCACGGGAAGGGCGCGAAGGGCTCCGATCGCGGGCCGACCTTTATTTCAAAAATTTACGAACCCGGTCACCACGGGGACGGCGCATTCCACATGGCCGTCAAAAGGGGCGTCCGGGCGCATCATTGGAATTTCGGTAACATGCCAAAAATCAGCGGCGTCTCTCAATCAGAGGTGGACCAGATTATCGGCTACGTCCGATGGCTTCAACGGGAAAACGGCATTTCCTAGCTTTTAAAAAAGGCCCTGGCTTCCCTCAGATAGGTTTTAAAGGGGTCAACCATTGGGAGTGTCTCCCCGTCAACATAAACCGATGTCCAGTTCACCATGTACGGGGCGGGGTGTTCCATGAGCTTGCGAATCAGCCGGGCGCGCCCGGCGGCGCGGCTCTCCACCGGCGGCATCCGCGTCGCCTGTTGAATCGCATCCACGGTCGTCCGGCGCGCCGTTTTTCCCTCGTCCTCCAATCCAAAATAAAGTCCCCGTTCGGGATTCAGACTGTGATATTCCAGGTCGATACTTTTTAGCCAAGAGTCGTCCCACCTCAGCTTTTCCGCCGCCATGAAGCCTTCCAGCAGCCACAATTTCGAGGCCCAGTCCACCCGGCCGACCAGCCTTTCCGTCTCGCCCGTCTCAAGGTCATTCAAGGTCTCTTCCCAGGCTTTTAAGATCCAGTCCGTGTCCTCGTTTTGACCGGAGAGATGCTTTTTCGCCGCATCGAGAAAGTGCCGCTGCACTTCAAGTGCCGTGACCGGTTTCCCGTTTTCCAGACGGATCTCCCAGCGCCGCGCGGGATCGCGGGAGATGACCCGAAGCGCCGTCACAGGATCCAAAATGGGAAGGCCGGGGGCCGTCCCTTCGTGAATTAAATCCAGCACGAGGGCGGTCGTCCCGATTTTGAGCGCCGTGGCATATTCGGAAAGATTGGAATCCCCCAGGAGCAGATGAATCCGGCGATAGCGCCCGGGGTCGGCCAGGGGTTCGTCCCGCGTATTGACGATGGCGCGGTTAAATTGAACCCACTGATAAAAGTCGCTCACGATGTGGTCGGCTCGCTGAGAAATCTGAAAGGGAATGTCGGGAAACTCGGGATCGCCCAATGCGACAAAACCTTCCGGGACAAAGGTGGCCCCGAGCCGTCCCGCACCCGTGAAAACCTGCCGCGTGACCAGGAAAGAAACCAGGCGCCCCAAGCCCTCCGCCGTGAAGGGAAAATCGCGGGAGACGAGGTAGTTTTCATGCGATCCGAAGGTCGCCCCGGTTTCGTAGTCGATGTTGTTTTTAATGAAGCTGACGTCCTCTGAAAGCCCCATGTCCGTCAGGGTTTCCTGCAACAGCATGTCCCCCGCGCGGTCATAGGCGACGATTTCGGAAAGCCCCGTGCACTCCGGCGTCGCGTATTCGATGTGTCCCATGTCGATGTAGAATCGCCCCCCGTTTAATAAAAAGCCGCCGTTACCGGGCGGCTCGTCGTGGGCGCGGTGGTGCAAATCCACCAGACCGACCTTGCGATGTTCAAAAAGATAATCCCGGACCTGACGCACCAGCATTTCCGGCGAAGCCGCGATCTTCGGATTGTGGATTAAAAGCCCGTATTCGGTTTCGAGCCCGAAGAGGTGCGCGGGTCTCATGCCGCGCGCCAAGGTTGAGTCCAGGCCCGAAGTTCAGCTTCTGAAACGGGACGATATTTTGAAGGGCCGGGCAGCGACACCGAAAGCAGACCCGCTTCTACTGTTCGATCTTTAATTGCCTCTTTCAGATGCGTCTCGACCTGATCTTCAGCGACCTCGCCCAGGGCCCAAAGCCTGAGGGCATCCTCGAAGACGGCGGACATCGGGCGCTGCGCCGGATCGGACAGGGCCTTCAGCGCCGCCTCCGCCCGCGCCGTGTTTTCGCCAAAGGGCGCGAGCACAAGACCGTGATGGGCCGCTTTGAAAACGCCGTCGTAATTGAGCGTGTACAGCACGGGCGCATCCCTGGGTCCCAATTCCGCGATCAAGAGACGAATGATATAGGGCGCGCGCCCGATTTCCTCGAAGGCCTGCTTGACCTGCGGCGCGAGACCAAATTGAAGGAGCCGCCGCGCCGTCACATCGGCGGGGGAGCGGTTGAAACCCTCCACGTGCGCCATGTCCAGAACGACATTCCGCAGCCGCTCCACATCGGCGGGATGCCCCATCGCGCCCAGGGCGATCCGGTCATAGATTTCATACAGTTTCCGCGTGCCCGCGCTGACCGAAAGCAACAAAATGCCCTCCAGACACGGCAAGGCCACCACCGGGCTGGCCGCCTTCAACTGCTCTTCCAGATACTCGCGCCGATTGGAGACCGCTTCGATCCAGCGGTAGGGTTCGTCAAACACGGCGGCCTCCCACGTGTTCCTCGTAAAGGGTGTTCAAACGATCATTCGGGACTTCCCGAATGCCTTCGGCTTCAATCGTTCTAACAATGGGAAAGACATTCGCGCCCTGTTTGACACCACCCGTGGCCGCGTCAAACTCCGCCGCCGTCTCCAATAATCTCAAGGACAAAACGACGGCCGCTTCCTCCGGCAGCGACGAAACCGGCACATCCCGCCACTTGTTTTCATAGTGCAAAACGCCCCGGATCCCCGGCGCGCCGGAGCCGGAGGTGGCGAATTCCACGCCCTCGAATTCCGCGCCGAGCATGTCGTAAAAATAGATCCGGCCTTCCCCCACTTTAGAATCATAGGCCGCGAAAATCGGGGCGACCGCGCCGATGCCCTGCATGGCCATCGGAATATTTTCCTTTAAAAGCCGGGAAAGCGCGCGCACCTTGCCTTCAAGCGACAATTCCTGAAGCTGGCTTCTGCGATAGTATTTAAAGCTGTGCTCCAAAACACGTGCGATTTCAAAGGCCGTGGCCGGCACGCCCGCAATGGCCATGACTGCGTGGCGGTCGATGTCGATGACCTTGTCGGCCCGGTCATACATGACCGTCGTGCCCGCCGTCGCCCGGCGGTCTCCGGC
>JBHHXB010000161.1:0-4812 GCA_046756825.1 Nitrospiria bacterium
GTCAGGGTGAAAATCATCGTGCCGGGCGAGTCGGCGGTGCCGATGGACTTAAACCAGTCCGGGCCTTTCCGAATAATATAGGGCACGGTGGAGAGGGTTTCGACGTTGTTGACGCAGGTGGGCTGATCGTAAAGTCCGACAAAAACAGGGATGATGCCCTTGGCGCGTGGCCACGGCGGTTTGCCTTCAATAACTTCAAGCTGTGCCCGGTCTTCGCCCAGCAGGTAGGAATCCGGCCCAACGGCGATTTCCAGTGGAAGATTGTGACCGCTGTCCAGAACGTTGTCTCCTAAAAAATTGGCCTGCCGACATTCCTCGATCACGCGTTCCAAAATGGCCTTTTCCCGTGTCGAAATGATTTTGATGCAGATAATGGCGTTGACCGTGCCGATGGCGTAGGAGGCGATCATCATGCCTTCGATCAGGGCGTAGGGGTTTTTGTGCATGAGATAGCGGTCTTTGTAGGTGCCGGGTTCCCCTTCGGAAAAGTTGCAGACCAGGTATCTTTGCGGTGCATGGCCGTGCGCCCCCGTGGTGTTGTTTCTGACGCCGTCCCACTTGATGCCGGCGGGAAAACCCGCGCCGCCCCTGCCCCTGAGAAAGGATTTTTTGATGATGTCGATGACTTGCATCGGCGTCATTTTCAAGGCCTTTTTCAGGGCCTCGAAGCCGCCGACGGCGAGATAATCGTCAAGGGTCTCCAGGGGTTTGTCATATTGAAGCAGGATGCGTTGTTCTTCCAAAGTACGCGGGTCAGCCATGATGACGTTCTCCAAAAGTTTGCGCCGATGATTTCGCGCGAATTATATTGAAATGACGTGGGAAAGGCAACCGTCGATATGAGGTCGCTTTTTGAAAAAGCAGTCCTCAACCATGACTGGGTTTCGGGGCCATGAAGACAAGCACGACCAGGCGCGCCCCCGACCGGTTGGTCACGCCGTGCGGCAGACCGGCGGGCGCTAAAATGGCCGAACCCGCGCCGACGGTTTCCGTGTCCTCTCCCACCTGAAAGGTCCCTTCTCCCTCCAGGACAGCATAAATTTTGTCCTCGCCCTTGTGGGAATGGACTTTTTGGAACTGGTCGGGCTCAAAGCAGTACAGATCGCAAAACATCCGCTCTGTGCCGAACAGGTTTGTTTTCTTCATTTTCTCCGCTGAAAAAACCTTCATTTTTTCAAAGGTTTTGATATCCATTCTTCCTCCATCACCTGATTCATTCAACAGGGTTTATATTATAAAAAGCTGGCATCCACGAGCAGGAAAAACCGTGAGCAGATTTCCCCGATGATGACCATCATCATGGCGATGTAGAGCAGGCCGGTGGCCGACATGGTCGCCCGGTCTTTCACGGTGGAGACGATCATGGGGGCCAGGATCACAGGCCCGACAATGCCGATTAAAATGCGTATCCAGAGATAAAGTCCCTCAAAATGATTTAAGAGGAGCGCGTCTATAAGCCGCTCTGTCGGCGAAAGCAGGACCAGGCTTAAAATGGCAATGCCCGATTCGGCGAAGACAAGGTACATAAAAATATCAACCAGGTTTTTAAGCGGGACAATGGAAAGCCCCGGCCGGGTCAAATAACTGTGTCCTAAAAGCATGGCGAGCACGCCAGCGCCAAGCAGGAGGCTGGAGATGAGAAAATAAAGCGACAGGGAGATCATGCGGCCCGCGCCGGACAGGGCCGGAAGATAATAGAGTGCGCTGGCCAAGATGGCGACGGCCCCCAGCACGGTGGCGGCGATCAACAATGCCCGGCTGTGGTGTGGGTGCCGAAACCAAAGCCTCAGGTTGTAAACAAATAAAATCAGAATGAACGCGGCGAAAAAGATAAAAATCAGTGCGATCAAGTCGAATTGCGCCAGCAGGAAGGTCCACTCCGTCCACTCAATCGGAAAGAGGGCCACGCCAAGCAGGATGGTCAGGAGGAAGACCAAGCCGTTCGTGCGGTAAAATCCAAGACCGACGGTTTCCAGAGAGGGGAGGGAGAGCAGGAAAACACCACCGACGGCCAACTGTCCAAACACCAAGAATACAATTTCCTGAATACGCGCCAAGCCCTGCCCCGGCCCCCGAATCAGTGCGTCGGGTTGCCGGTGTCCTCCTCTTCGCCCTCTTTGCCGGTGGAGATGACGGGTGAGCCATGATGATGGATCAAAAGCCAGGTGCCGCCGCGGCGTTCGAATAGATTGGTTGAAAGGACATGGCCCTCAAGCCACTTCCCGTTGTCCTTCGTGGAGATGGTTTCGCTGCAGACCGCCCAGGCCAGATCGTCGTGAACCGTCACGTCAATCACATCAATCGTGAACTTGATCTCATGCGTGTGATTAAAGATCAGCACCCAACTGTCACGCACATCGGGCCAGCCCTGACAAATTTCCCATCCGGGGTGAACACATTTGACCTGCGCTTCCTGTACCCACAGGGCATCCATTTTTTGGATGTCCAATGATTCGAATGCTTCGTAAAATGCTGTGTTCGCTTCCTCAACCGCAGTCACGTCGCTCGCGGCCAGGGATGCTTCTGTGATTGTGTCAGACATTTTAGGAGCCTTTCTTTTGGGGAAAACGAGGTAACGACTCCCATATATAAACTACTTTATCGGGGAGGTCAATCCTCTTGCTTTCCCTGCGTTAGAAGACAGACTTTCTTCGTTGACAAGATCCCGATGCTTGCATAGAATCTTTTGGATCTCCAAGTCAGTGAAAATAAGTATAACGCTTTTCTTGAATATAAGGAGGATGGGATGGCCGGTCAAGTCGAGGAAGATATTACGTCGGTTTTACATGAAAATCGCGTCTTCAAACCCGCGAGCGATTTCAGCAAGCGTGCCCATGTGAAAAGCCGCGCCGCCTACGACCGGCTCTATAAAAAAGCCAAAAAAGACCCCGAGGGATTTTGGGGAGACCTGGCCCGAAGCGAGCTGCATTGGTTTAAGCCCTGGAAAAAGGTTTTGGACTGGAAACCGCCCTTTGCGAAATGGTTTGTCGGCGGCACCACGAATGTCGCCTATAACTGCCTCGATCGTCACTTGGAAGGCCCGCGTAAAAACAAGGCGGCCATTATCTGGGAGGGCGAGCCCGGTGATTCCCGAATCCTTACTTATCAAGACCTGCACCGCGAGGTCTCGAAATTTGCGAACGTCTTAAAAAACAAGGGGGTGAAAAAAGGCGACCGCGTGGCGATTTACATGCCCATGATTCCGGAGCTGGCCATTGCCATGCTGGCCTGCGCCCGGATCGGCGCGACGCATTCCATTATTTTCGGGGGATTTTCCGCCTCGGCCCTGCGTGACCGCATCAACGACGCCGAAGCCAAACTGGTCGTCACCGCCGACGGCGGACACCGGAAAGGTGGCGTCATCACTCTGAAAGACAAGGTGGACGAGGCCGTAAAAGACGCGCCCAGCGTTGAAACGATGATTGTGGTCAAAAGAACGAACACGGAAGTGACAATGAAGGCGGGCCGAGATTGCTGGTGGCATGAGGAAATGAAGGAGGCTTCGGCCGTGTGCAAGGCCGCCGCGCTAAATGCCGAGCACCCGCTTTTTATTTTGTACACGAGCGGGACCACTGGAAAACCCAAAGGCGTTGTTCATACGACGGGCGGTTATCTTTTGGGGGCGACCGTCACATCAAAATGGATCTTCGATTTGAAGGAAGAGGACACCTATTGGTGCACGGCGGACATCGGCTGGGTGACGGGGCATTCCTACATTATTTACGGCATTCTCTCCAATGGGGCGACGACGCTCATGTACGAGGGCGTGCCCACCTATCCGGAACCGGACCGGTTTTGGGAGATTGTCGAAAAGTACCGCGTGAATATCTTTTATACCGCGCCGACGGCCGTCCGCGCGCTCAGCAAGTTGGGGAAAAAATGGCCGAAGAAACACGACCTTTCAAGCCTGCGTCTCTTGGGCACTGTCGGCGAGCCGATCAACCCCGAGGCCTGGATGTGGTATCACAGCGTCATCGGTGGCGGGCGCTGTCCCATCGTGGATACGTGGTGGCAGACGGAAACCGGCGCGATCATGATTACGCCGCTGCCGGGGGCGATCCCCGCGAAGCCGGGTTCCGCGACCCTGCCCTTTCCCGGTATTTCCGCCGAGGTCGTCAATAAAGAAGGGAAAAAGGTGCCGCCGAATGTCGGGGGCTATCTCGTTGTGAGGCGGCCCTGGCCCTCCATGCTGCGGACAGTGTGGCGAAACCCGAAACGCTACAAGGAAACCTATTGGTCGGACATCCCCGGTGTCTATTTTTCGGGCGACGGCGCGCGGCGGGACAAGGACGGCTATTTCTGGATCATGGGCCGCGTGGACGATGTCATGAACATCTCGGGACACCGGCTGGGGACAATGGAGGTCGAATCCGCGCTCGTTTCCCATGCCGCCGTGGCCGAGTCCGCCGTGGTCGGCGCGCCCGACGAGGTCAAGGGCACGTCCATCTGCGCCTTCGTCACGCTTGAACTCGGTCAGACCCCCGGCGAGGAATTGAAAAAAAAGTTAAAAGCCCATGTCGCGAAGGAGATCGGCGCGATCGCCCGGCCGGATCAAATCCGCTTCACCGATAATCTCCCCAAAACCCGTAGCGGGAAAATCATGCGGCGTTTGCTTCGGGACATTGCGGCGGGCGTAGAAAGCGTGGGCGACACCTCCACCCTAGAGGACTACACCGTTCTGGCGGAATTACGCCGCGATGACGAGGCCTGACCCTTCATCATTTACATAGATTTTTTGCCCCCGTAGCTCAGGCGGATAGAGCAGTGGTTTCCTAAACCGCGTGCCGGGTGTTCGACTCACCCCGGGGGCAC
>JBHHXB010000162.1:0-4784 GCA_046756825.1 Nitrospiria bacterium
CACGCTGCGGGATCATCTCCCCGTCCCGGTTCAGGGGGCGGAAGGACTCATCACCGACTTCGTGATAAACCAAGACAAATTCCCGAAAGTCTTTTGAAACAGGCTCAATCGCATCGTCATAGGCGATCATCATCTGCCAGCCGCTCTGCGAATCTTTCCCCGTAATGGGGTCCAAATACCGCGCGCCCATGGGCTCAACGATAAAGGTCCCGATCAAGCCCAAGCTGCCCGGTTCACGTCCGGCGTGGCTGTGAAAAGAGTGCGCGCCTTCCTGCTCATCCGGCTGAATGTACCATTCAAAAACCACGCTTTTTCCGGGAGTAACATTGGAATCCGGGTTGACCGAGGTGGCCGGCTGGCCTGTGGCCTGGATGACCATGCTGGAACCGTGAATATGGAGCCCGGCATCCTCGTCTTCAACTTCGTTCCGGAAGGTGATGATCATGCAGTCACCCTGATTACCGCGTATCACCAGGGGCTGAATTTTATCGGTCTGAAGCCCGAGTGAAACAGCACCCGGATCAAATCCCGGCTTGTCCCTGGCTTCCCGATTCAAACGTTCCTCCTCGCGAATCGCGGGGATGTCTTTTGTCATCGCATACATATAGCCCGGATGAAAATCGAGCCACTGGTTCAACGTGATTTCCACGTTGATCGCGGTGATGTCGAGTTTCTTCACAGGTGCGGTGCCGGGGCATCTTCCGCCCGCCGTCACGGACTCGCCCGCGCCGGTCGGGCCCAGGAACCAGCTCCGGTCCATCTGCTGCATCGCACTCAAGTTACTAAACGGACCGGTATTACCCGATTTTTCGGCATGGCCTTTGATGTCATCCATCAAAGTCTTCATCGCCCGGTCCACCTGAGCCGCGCGACCGGTATCTCCTTCTTTCGTCTCCTCTCGCTTAATCTGGGCTTTTAATTTTGCTTTCCAGTCGGCCGAAGCAACCATCTGTGCATCGGACTTTTCCGAATGCGCATGTGAATGGTCGTCCCCGCTGGCTAAAACCCAAGACTGTGACGCAAAGACAAGAACGAAAGCAAAGAATACACTCAAAGAATTTCTTTTAGTGTCATTCATTATTGTGCTCTCCTTTTTCCTTCTTCATTGTTGTCAATCTTGATTGTTTTGTGGTGACTTGTTCGCTGAACGTGTGGAAAATGGAAACCTGTTTGCTAATGGGCTGGGTTCAGCCGCATCGCATTGGAAAGACGTATCGGTTTTTAACTTCGGCATCTCTACCCACACCCCTGCCAAAAACGCAGCAAAATCTAACATGTGCCCTAAAATGTGTCAAGATATTTTTACATGCGTACACTTATTTACATAAAAACGATCATTTGTTTATTTTTTGAACAATTTCAAGCCAAAACGACACAAAAACACAAAGGGACTTGGTGGATTCAAAACAATTGCCCACCGGATTTTGACGGGGAAATATTGATTTTTTGATTAGGAAAAGAAGAAATAAAAACAGTAAAAGTTTTGATTAAAGGACTATTCCCCGGCTAATTCGGGAAACCGACCTTGAGGCGAACGCGGCTGTTGGCGATCTCCGGAACTTTGTGGGTCATAATATAGGAATTGGCCACAATTTCGGCTGTTTGACGGGGACCGACATAACGATTGGCCACGTTACGCGCCAGGGGAACGCCGTCGGCATCAAGCAAGTAATAGTAGGCATAGACCCTTTTTCGAACATCTGAGTGGTTCTCAAAGGTGACTTTCCAGATATATTTTGTCTTCCCGATTTTCTCCCACGTTTCGTCGATATGGTACTCGTGCTTAACCACCGCAATCATCGAGGCATCGCGGTCAACGCCTTGGGCGGCTTCAGGGTTCAGAAACTGGATGGACCCGGGGATCACCCCTGAAAAAATCCCCATCAAACCAAAAATCAGGCAAGCGCGTTTTTTCATGGATCGGGGTTATTTAGAGCGGTCCACTTCTATTTTTCTCGTGCCCATGCCGAAAGGGAGCTTGCGCTCTTTCAGGGCGGAAAGATTTCGGTAAACGGTCTGAAACTGCTCCGTGGAGAGGGCGGGATCGGAAAGCTTTGCGAGCTCTTCGGGCGTAATTGCGATAAAAGTAAGCTCGGCCAAATCCGTCGCGCCAATCTTAATCCAATGGTGCGGCATGAATTCCTGCATGATGACGCGATCCACACCGCCATTGTATTCCACGGCCTTTTTAATCGCCAAGCGGCCATCTTCGGCGGAAACGCACTTGCCGACCCCTAAATTCGTCGGAGGGTCCAGAAACGGGAAAAACAGGAGCCGTACCTTTAAAGCGCTATTGCCCGCCTGTATCGCCTTTTTTATTTCGCGCTTCTTTTTGCGGTATTTCTTTTTCGCAAGTTTGATCTCAATGGTGGTCCGTAAATCTTTATTCTCTTCGGCATTACAGTCGTAGGATTCCTTCGCGACAAAGGCATGTGCCTCGACCGCCATAAAAAAAACCGACAGGGCGGTAAAAACTAAAACGCTACGCTTGATATAAATGTTACAAACATTCAAAACTTCCAAATCTGACCTCTTGACATGGGTGCGGCCACTGATACACCGCACATGATCCAATAAAACAGGACGCGCGGTCTACTCCGCGGTACCTGGGATTTTAATAACTTTCAACTGTTCAAGGTATTGCCGGGCCTGTTTGTTTTCAGGCTCCAACTCCAATACACGGGTAAAACTCTCAATGGCCTTCATTTTAAGCATCTTCCGGTCTTCGGGATCAGGCAACTCCGCGGCAAGAAGGATTTGGGATTCGCCGAGCGCGAAAAAAACCTTCGGATCATCTAATTTGACCAGCGAAAGCGTCGCATATTCCCGAACCGCGTCAATGTAAAGCTTGGCGCGAAAATAGAGATTCGCCAGCCTTTGACGGGCCTCGGATTCATTCGGGTCCTCATCCAGCATCAACTGCCACTGCTCGGCGGCGTCGCCATAATCTCCCCTTTTCTCATAAATCAGCCCCAGATTGTAACGGGCTTCGAGATAAGTCGTATCTTTCTCCAAAGCAATTTTATAGGCCTTTTCGGCCTTGTCATGCATCCCTTTTTCAAAATAGATATTACCGATCCCCACCTGAACAACAGGGATATCGGGGATCAGTTCATCCGCCTTGAGATAGGCCTCCAGGCCTTCATCAAGCCGGCCCAGCCGTGTCGAAATATGACCTAATGAAATATAGGCATGCTCGTCATCCGGCGCAAGCTGTGTCGCTTTTTTGAACTCCTGCGTGGCTTTGTCCAGGGCCTTGTTTGAAAGATAAAACCGGCCCAGCCAGTAATGAACCACTGGATTATTCGGATGTTTCCGCACCAGACTTTTGTAATAGCGCACGCCCTGGGGGCCGCGGCGGGTGGCCATGTACGTCGATTGGAGTGAGCGATGATATTTGTGTACATTGACATTCAGATCAATGGCCTGAGCAAACTGAATAATCGCCTCGTTAAACATCCGCTGCTTATTCAGGGCCTTTCCCTCTTCAAAGTAGAGCTCCGCCTCTTCTTCAGGGCTCGCCGCCAAGAGCATCGAAGGGAACAGCATGAACCCCGTCAAAACCAGACACGCCCATCCTTGTCGCGATTTTAAAAGCCTGAACACAGTAAAATCTCCTTCATCACCCAAGCGCTTAATCGGTGTGCATACTACCACTGCAACCCGTGAAAAACAATCTTCGTTCGATTTCCGTGAAGCAAGGTGCTAAAATAGCCCACATTCATATTTTTTTGCACACAGGTTGGTGTATTTGTCCACCTCGCAGGAAAAGGGCTTAATTCCACGAACATTTACGGTATGACACGGGGGTTAAAAAAACTCCAGATCAAGCGGCTTGATCAAATCGGACGCCGGAAGATCAAATCAGACCAAGTCATCACCTTCGAACTCGCACGCCTTCTCACAACCCTTTCGCTTGAAATCAAACGTCAAATCGGCATTCTCGTCGGACGGGAAGGCGTCATCCACGCGGTCATCGTCGGAGACCAGCGTCAGTTGATGATTCCCGACCTTTCAGAGCTTCGGCCGGGGAAGCGGCAGCTTCGCGGGGTTCGGCTCATCCACACCCATCTTAAAGGGGAGGCCCTCAGCCAGGACGATTTGACCGACCTGGCCCTCCTTCGGCTTGACCTCATCGCCGCGATCGGCATCCGATCGGATGGCGCGCCGGGCCCGGTTTTTCTCGCGCACCTGCTCCCGCCCGGCCCCGAGGGAAAAATCTATGAAGTCCACCCGCCACAGCAAGTCCATCAAATCAATTTTGAGTTGACCCCCTTTCTTCGGGAGCTCGAAGCGGAATTCGACCGCAGCCATACAGGCGTGCTGGAGACAAAAAAACAGGACCGCGCCATCCTGATCAGTGCTTCTCAGACCCCCAAGACAGATCAGGAAGCGTCCATGGGCGAACTCGCCGAGCTTGCCCGCTCCGCGTCCTTAACCCCCATCGACATGATTCTTCAGCGTCCCAAGCAGCTTCATCCAAAATATCTTTTAGGGGAAGGAAAACTCAAGGAAGTCATCATGAGGGCCATGCAGCAACAGGCCGATCTTCTGATTTTTGACCAGAATCTAAGTCCGCTCCAAGTCCGAACCATCGGCGAGGTCACGGAGATGAAAATCCTGGACCGGACACAACTCATCCTCGACATCTTCGCCCAACGCGCTCATAGCCGCGAGGCCAAGGTGCAGGTCGAGCTGGCCCAGTTGCGCTACCGCCTCCCCCGGCTCGCGGAGCGAAGCACGGCCCTTTCCCGTCTGACCGGGGGCATCGGTGGAAGGGGCCC
>JBHHXB010000163.1:0-4663 GCA_046756825.1 Nitrospiria bacterium
AACACCGCTTTTGTAAAGGGGGGATCCGCCACGGAGGGCTTGGGTCTCCCCTTTTTTATTGACAAGGTCTGGCGACAGCGGCTTGGCCCATGCCGCACGTTTCATGTGCTAGGATTCGGGTAGCGTCTCTTCTTTTGCGGACTCGTCCGTTGTCTCTGTTTTCGTCAGGCTTTCGGCGTTTTGCCCTGTAAGTGCCTCGTAGTCCGGCTTTGCCAGCTGAAAGGGGTTTTCGTAATCGGGATGCCGGAGGTAATACGATCCCTTGTCCTCAAAGAAATGGTAGTCGAGCGTTTTCCCATCCGAGGTCACAGCTAAGGCGTAGACTTCCTCGGGCGTGCCGATGTCATCCGCTGCCGCGCCGCTGAGCCTTAAATTTCTTAAATTGCCGAGCAGTGTTTCGAGCGTGGCCGTATCCACCCTGGCTTCACCCGTTTTAAAGACCCAGTTTCCATCTTTTTTCACGATCTGAAAATCCGGGCCTTCGAGCGCGCCGATCTCCCCCTTGGGGCGGGCCAACGTCCGGTCGAACCATTCTTTGTCCTGGGCCGGGAAGTCGAAGGTATTCAGCGTGACGGCGTAGATTTCATCGCTGTCCGATTTCCGAACGTGGACTTTTCTGAAACCGGGCGAGGTGCCGATATAAATTTCCACCGGTGCGGTGTCCCCCTTAGAAAGACGCACGCGGCGCTGGTGTTTCCCCTCGTTCACTTCAAAGCGCTTTTGCGCCGCAGCCGTCGTCGCGACGGGCCAGCCGGTGCGCTGTGTTTTCAGTTTGTCGATGACAGCATCCACCTTGGCCGAATCCGCGGGAAGATTGTGATAACGGGGCAGATGCCACTTCGCCGCCGCTTTTTCAAGGATTGCTTCGTTGCCTTCCCCGTCCGAGATCGTGATGTGGTCAAACTCGGCGTTTTCGCTGGAGACGAGCAGGGCCTGCGCGGCTTCGGGGTCGGTGTTTTTCCCGCCGAAAAACAGTGCGGCGGCGATCAGGATTTGCAGGATGAAGAGTGCGGCGAGTTTCTGGTTCAGCTTTGTCATTTCGCCCCTCCCTCTGCGGCGAAGGCCGACAGATAGCGTTTCATGCGTTTTCGCCGCCGCACACCTTGTATAAACGCCAGCAGGATGATGGCGGCTAAGGCGAGGGCATAGTTCACATATTCCCAGAACCGGCGTGCGGATTGCACCATCGGCGGCAAAGTGCGGTTGAAATGGCCGCGGCTTCGGATGCTGAGGAGCCCCTGGTCCTCTACGGCCCATTCGACGGCATTGGCGGCAAGCTGCAGTGCGCCGAGGGCGGCACTGCCGCTGACGGCCCCGGACAATTGCAGGACTTGGTCACTCAAAAAGTCGTTGGAGCTCAACACGATGAGACGGGCGGACTCCGGCGAACGCTCGATGACGCCGCTGATGACGCCGGGGTCATCGGCCTTTTCGCTCTCTTCATTCTGATCCGTTTTTTCGGCTTCATCTTTTGCCAGAAGCGGAGAATCTTTTCCGGCGAAGTAGGAATCAAAGCGGCCTTCACTGACGACGCCCAAGAGTCGCCGTCCCCTGTCGTCTGTCGGAACAAAGGCGGCTGTGCCCGTGCGCGTGACCTGCGGCATGATGTCGAGGGAGTCCGAAAGCCAGGCGCCTTCGGAACTGTGGAGCAGTTCCGTGACGGCGCGGGCCTTGTTTTTCTCCGCGTCCACCTCAATGGGGGAACTCCAAGCCAGCGTGAGCTGATTCAATCCGCGCGTGATGGGACTTTCCGGATTTAAGCCCTTGCCCCGGATGTCGATGAAGTAAGGATAGTCCAGCATGCGGATTTCCTGAAAGCTGAAGCCCCCGGCCTGCCGTGTGACCGGCACCGGAAAGGCCGCGTTTTGGGGATCCATCACCACTTGCTTTTCGATCGTGAGGCCGTGATGGGCGAGCCAGTCCTCCAGACCGGTTTTGCGCTCGGCGAGGCTTAAACGCTGCATGGACATCTCCGCGTTGAAGGGCGCAGCGGCGACGAGCACCGTGCCGCCCCGCATGAGGAATTGATCCACGGCGAAGAGCTGTTTTTCATCCAATTGATCGGGGGCCGCAAGGAATAAAAGATCGGTTTCGCCGGGAAGCCGTCCGGTTTTCAAGTCCGCCGTCTGAACATTGAAATCGGCTTCCAGCACCTTGCGCAACTGAGAAAATTGTACGCCCGCCATACCGAAGCGGGCCATTTGAGGATTGTTTTCGGGTGCGGCCAGGGCGATGGTTTTGGTGAAGCCGCTGGAGAAGCGTTTAATGCTCCCTTCCAGGTTGCGTCTGAATTCGCCCTCGCTTAAATCGCCCAAGGGGATCTGTGTGACTTGATCGTCCTTGGAGAGGGTCATGTAATAAAAGAAAGTATTGGCGTCGAACAGGCTGGCCATCATGGGTTGAAAACCGTAGTCTGCTTCGATTTGCCGCGCGACCTTCCCGTCGTCTGCGGCGGGATCCACGATGCGGGTTTTGAAGCGGCCCTTTGCGTCTTTTTGCACGTCTTCAAGCACCTGATTCATGACGTCCTTGAAATCCGCCAGGGCCTTTGGCAGCCGCTTGTCCTCCGACACGTAGGCCGTGAATTGCAAGTCGCCCTTGACCGTGTCGAACAGATTGCCGCCGCCTTGGTAGTCCTGCAAAACTTTTTTCACCGCGCGGGTAAGGTCGTATTCCGGATTTCGAAGCCTAACGTCCAGGTCGGTTTCGCGACCGGTTTTGATCTCGATCAGGTCCCGGAAGCCCAAGGTTTGGAAGGCGTCACCGTACTGCACGAGCACGTCGAAATAGGAATTGACGAGCGAGGCCTGATAACGGTCGGCCACCTGGAAGGGTACAGGACGGATACCGTATTTTTGATTGGCCTCCTCTTCCAGTTCGGGAGCATTCATGGGGTCGATGAATTCCGCGCGCACGCGCCCGTCCGCCGAGGCCTCGTATTCCCGGATCAAGTCCCGCATTTGCGGTACGAGGGGGGCGAGCAGGGGATGGGTTTTGGCGCTGAAGTAGCCCCGGATTAAAAGCGGTTCCTGAAGCTGGGCCAGATAGCCGTGCGTGGCCTCCGAAATCGAATACATACCGCCCTCGGTTGTGTCGATGCGCAGGGTGTTGATCTGGCCCAGCCAAAGATTGACGCCCAAGGCGTTGGCGATGAGCAAGGCCGTGGCGATGCGCCAGGCGCGGTGACGTGCCTTGTCGCCGGCCGCCGCCCAGCGTTCGCGCTCCAAAGCATCGGTGTTCAGGACGAGGAAGATTGAGGTGAGACTTAAGTAGTAGGCGAAGTCGCGTATGTCGATGACGCCGCGCGTGATGGCGTTAAAGCGCGCGCCGGTGCCAATCAATCGCATCCATTCACCCGCTTGGTTTGAAAAAAAGTGGGTGAGGGCGGGCGCGCCCGCCAGGTAGAGCAGACCGCACAGGGTGACGCTGCTGATGAGGCTGACGATCTGATTGTCGCTCCGCGCGGAGACAAACAAACCCGCGCTTAGATAAACCGCGCCGAGCAGCAATGCGGCGAGGTAGCCGCTGAAGACCGGGCCCCAGTCCAAATCTCCGAGCAGAGAAACCGTGATGGGCAGGGCCAGGGTCACGGCCAGGGCGATCGCAAGCAGGATGAGGCAGGCGGTGAATTTTCCGAGGACGAAACGCCAAACCCCGAAGGGTTGTGTGAGCACGTGTTCCAGAGTACCGCTTCGTCGCTCTTCGCTCCACATCCGCATGGTGAGCGCGCTTGTGAGGAAAATGAGCAGGATGGGCATCCATTCAAACAGGGGGCGCACGTCCGCGATGTTGCGTGAGAAAAAGGCCTCGCCCCAAAAAAAGATAAAGAGTGTGATTGTTGCGAAGGCCGCCAGAAAAAGATAGGCCACGGGCGAGGCGAAGAAAAGCGTAAGTTCTTTCACCGTGATGCGGCGGATACGGGCTTCAAGCAGCATGGGCAGTCTCCCCGGCCTCGGTGACCTCTCGGAATACCGTTTCGAGGTCGCGGTGCTCCAATGTCAATTCAAAAAGGGCCTGTTTGGCGGAAACAAGCCGCTTGGCCGTTTCGGCCGCGGCGGACGGGGCATCGGCGTTTTCCGAAAGACGCATTCTGTAACACTTGGCGCCGGATTGGGAAGGAAGGGCTTCAAGAGAAGCCAGTCCGGGAATCCCCGCCAGCAACTGCTTGGCGGACGTTAGGTCGGCGATGTCCGTGCGTATGGTCAGCGCATGGCTTTCTCTCAGGGTGTCGAGCTTGGCATTCAGGGCCAACACGCCGTTTCGCAAAATCAGGACACGGTCGCAGAGGGCGTCGACTTCCTGCATGATGTGGGTGGAAAGGATGACGGTGGCCTCGTTCGCAATGGTTTTGATGAGGGCGCGCATGTGCTGGGTTTGCGTCGGATCGAGTCCGTTGGTGGGTTCGTCCAAAATCAAGAGCTTGGGTTTGCCGAGCAGGGCCTGGGCGACACCGACGCGCTGCTTGTATCCGCGCGAGAGGGTGGCGATGGGGCTTGCCAGCTTTTCCGTGATGTCCGTGGCCCGGATCACACGCCGGATTTCACTGTTGTACGCATCACCGGTCAGGCCTTTGAGCTGTGCGGCGTAGTCGAGATAGTCCGCGACTGCCATTTCGGGATAGGCGGGCAGACTCTCGGGTAGATAGCCGAGGCGCTGCTGGACG
>JBHHXB010000164.1:0-4635 GCA_046756825.1 Nitrospiria bacterium
AAGTCACCGACTTTGTCTCACTGCTCAGCGCCATTGAGGAATTTCGAGGCCAGGAAAATCAATCGGCGACGATCACGGCCAACAGCCGCGTGAGTTTTCAAGTCGGCCATTTTGGGTTGGGCGCGAACGCCTTTCTCAACATCACGGCCGATCCGAATTTTGATTTCGATAACCTCGGCCCGGATAACACTCCCGCATTTACCGTCACGGATTTTACAAACCCTTCAAACCTAGGCTGTGCCACATGCGGTACGGGAGCCATCGCTTTAAGCGGTAACGGTTTGGACGCCACCCAAGCGACGGCCATTGACACGCAGCTACAGGGTTTAGGGTGGACTGCCGCGCAACGCAACGGGTTCATCAATTCAGTCGATAACGGTCTATCACAAGCCGGCGTCACGGTGCCGGACGATATCGTCACACAGACCGTGAACGCAGCAACACTCGCCGACACCGCCGCGGCGGGTTCCGGTGGGCCGCTTTCTCAAAACAAGTCCACGCTTCACTTTAAAGGCATCGCGCTGGCCGAAATCCCCTTGACCTACGGTCACGCCGTATCCGACAAGTTCTCCATCGGCGGCAACCTGAAATACATGAAGGCCCGGGTGTACGATCAAAATGTTGAAATCCTGCGCCAGGATTTTGGGGATGCCCTGGATGACGCCCTTGATAACTACACAGAAGAAAGCGCTTTCGGTGTCGATCTCGGCCTGCTCTATCATTTGGGCGATTCCTTCCGCATCGGACTCGTGGGGAGAAATCTCAATGCGCCGGAGTTCGGCAGTATTCAGGAAGACGCCCAAGTCCGCACGGGCATCGCGTTTCAACCCAGCCCCCGTTTGACCTTCGCGGCGGATGTCGATCTCACCAAGAATGACGCCAGCGCGGGCAGTGATCTAAAGTCCCAGAACGTCGGTGCGGGTCTCGAACTGGATTTTATTTTTCTTCAATTGAGAGGCGGCATTTACCAAAACCTCGCGGAAGATGACATCGGTCTGGTCTACACGGCGGGGCTCGGCGTCAACCTTTGGCTGATCAACATTGACATCGGGGCGGCTGTTTCAAAAGATAAATCGACCATCGACGACAACGACATTTGGGAAGAGGCCAAGGCCGCGTTTTCGCTGTCCATGCTTTTTTAATGCCCCAAAAACCACGGGTTTTCAGGGATTACTTTTTTGACAGCGGACAGAAGATTCGCTATGATGCGCCCTTTTGGAGCGCCTGATGCCGTCAAAAACCGCCCAGCCCAAATCGGCTCAAGTGGCCATTATTCTTTCCGGGGTCTTCCCCGGAATGGGCCAGATTTACAATGAGGACTGGGCAAAAGGGGCCGCGTTTTTTATCGCCTCGATTTTTCTGGACGTGACCCTCCTCCCCGAAGGCGTGGGCTATTGGGATATTATCAGTGGTCAGG
This sequence comes from Nitrospiria bacterium, assembly GCA_046756825.1. GTDB lineage: Bacteria > Nitrospirota > Nitrospiria > SBBL01 > JAADHI01 > JAADHI01. Next base: position 1,418 of record JBHHXB010000164.1, read on the forward strand.
TCACGCTGACCTTGAATCTTTATCTCCGCATCCTGGGCCTGGTGCTGTTCCGCGTCGGGGCCGTCCTGGATGCGGAGCGCTCCGTTCGCCGAAAAAATGCCGCGGCGAACGCGTCGAGTTAAGACAAACCCTCACGCCTGCGTGTTCTTTCAGTCCTTACGCAGGACTCATTGTTGACACCTTTTTTTGACATCTGCTACGATCATCTCGCTCGTTTCATCCCGAAAAGGAACATCATGCGCCTGCGCTTTTCCAGCCTCATTTTCTCGCTGCTCACTTTATTTTTTGTCAACCCGCTTCACGCCACCGCGATTCAAAAAACCGTGCTCGACAACGGGCTGAACGTCGTGCTGTGGGAAGAGCACAAGGCCCCCGTCGTCACTTTCCAAATCTGGTACAAGGTCGGCTCCCGGAACGAAGTCTCGGGAAAAACAGGGCTTTCACACCTGATGGAACACATGATGTTCAAGGGCACGGAGAAGTACGGAAAGGGCGCCTTTTCCCGCATCGTCGCCAAAAACGGGGGCACTGAAAACGCCTTTACGGGTAACGACTACACGGCCTATTTCGAAAATCTCTCCGCAGACCGAATCGGGCTTTCCCTGGAGTTGGAATCCGACCGCATGCAGCACTTGCTGATCGACCCGGAGGAATTCCTGCTGGAGCGCGACGTTGTCATGGAGGAGCGCCGCACACGGACAGACGATGACCCCTATTCGTACTTAGTCGAAAACCTCTACGCCATCGCCTTTCTCGTGCATCCCTATCATACACCCGTCATCGGCTGGATGAGCGATTTGGAAAACCTAAGCCGCGAGGACATCGCCGCGCACTACCGGACATACTACGTGCCGAACAATGCCACCATCGTCGCGGTCGGGGACTTCGACGCCGAGGCCCTGCTTGAAAAAATCAAACGGCATTTTGGGACAATTCCCCAAGGCCCCGACCCGCCGCAGCGCGTGCCGCCGGAGCCCGAGCAGATCGGTATGCGGCGGAGCATCGTCAAACGGGAGGCCCAGCTTCCCTTTGTCTTCATCGGTTATCCAGCCCCCAACTACACAAGCCCGGACACCTACGCCCTGACCGTGCTCTCCAACATCCTTTCGAACGGGAAAAGCGCCCGTCTCTACCACAGCCTGGTGTACACGCAGCAGATCGCCCTGGAAACCGGCGGGTATTATTCGGGGCTGACGACCGACCCTGAAATTTTTTATCTTTACGCCACCGCCCAAAAAGGAACGACCCCCGAGGCGCTTGAGGCCGCGCTGGACGCGGAAATCCGGCGCATCCAAACCGAAGGGGTGACGCAAAAAGAATTGGAAAAGGCCCAGAATCAGATTGAAGCCGAATACCTCATGGCCTCCGACTCCAACTTTTATCGCGGCATGCAGGTCGGCACGGCCGAAACCGTCGGCGCGGGCTATCAATATGTCCTCGATTACACAGCGGAAATTCGGAAGGTGACCACCGAAGATGTCCGCCGGGCCGCCCAAACCTACCTCATTGAAGATAAAAAAAATGTTGGCATCCTCATCCCGAAAACGAAACAGGAACACCCGTGAAAAAATCCGCGTCCAAGGCGCTTCCGGCAGCCTTCGCTCTCCTGTTTCTCAGCCTTTTGGGATTCCTGGTTTTCGCGCCGCATTCGGACGCCGCCGCGCTGCGACCCAAGCGCTTTGTAACGGAAAACGGAATCACCCTGCTCGTGCTGGAGCAGCCCTCGCTCCCCATCGTCTCCGTCCAAGTCCTGGTGCGGGCCGGAGCGGTGTTGGATCCGAAGGGAAAAGCGGGACTCGCAAACATCACAGCCAGTCTTTTGGAGGAAGGAACAACAAAGCGAAGTGCCGTCGAAATCTCGGAAACACTCGAGTTCATGGGTGCGTACCTCGCCGTCCGCGCCGCCAAGGATGCCGTTTCTTTGCGGCTGCGTGTCTTGAAAAAAGACATCGAGACGGGGCTTGATGTCTTGTCCGACATTTTGATGCGGCCCCGTTTTGACGGCGAGGAACTGGCCCGCGTCCGTCAGCAAATCCTTGGCGGCATCCGCGCGGAAAAGGATCAGCCCGGCGCGATCGCCCGGCGTGCTTTTCAAAAACTCGTTTTTCGGGAACACCCCTACGCCCACGCCGTCGTCGGGAATGAGACAAGCGTTCCGAACATCACACGGAAGGATGCCATAGATTTTCACGGACGATACTATCACCCCAACAATACGATCATCGCCGTGGCCGGGGACATCACGAAAAATGAAATAAAGGCCCTCATTCAAGGCTATTTCGGGAAATGGCCGCGCGCGGAAACGGTCTTTCCAAACATCGCGCCCCTGCAGCCCCTTCCCGGCAAAGAAGTCAAAAAGATCGAAAAAGACCTAAGCCAGGCCACCGTCATTTTGGGGCATCCCGGCATCCACCGTAGTCATCCCGATTACTACCCTGTGCTGGTCATGAACTATATTCTGGGCGGCGGGGGGTTCGCCTCCCGCATGATGACGGACATCCGGGACAACCGCGGCCTGGTGTATTCTATTTATTCTCACTTCACGGCCAACGCGCTGCCGGGGGATTTCAGCGTTTCTTTTCAAACCAAGAGCCGCAGCGCGAAAGAGGCCGTTGACGGCGTCCTTCGCATGATGACCGGCATCCAAAAAACGGGCGTGAGCGACACAGAGCTTTCCGAAGCCAAGGCCTATCTTTCGGGCAGTTTCCCGCTGAAAATCGACACGACGAAAAAGGCCGCCGCCATGCTCGCCTCCGTGGAATTTCACGGGCTGGGGCTCGACTATTTTGAAGATCACCCCAAGGCCATTCTGCGCGTGACCAAAGAAGACGTGCTTCGCGCGGCGCAAAAATACCTCCACCCCGGCCGCTACGCCCTCGTCGTTGTCGGCAATCAACACGAAATCGCCTTGGACAAGTAGGGGCAAGGACGAAGATCTCCATGCACCGTGTTCCGCGCCGTCTCCATTTTCCTGTTCTCTTCTCCCTGCTTTTACTCCTGCTGGCCGCCGTCGCAACACCGGCCCAGGCCGCCGCGTGGCAGGCCGATTTTTTTATCCGTGTGCGTTCTCCCAAGGTGAAGGAAATCACGGCAAAAGGGAAGATCTACCATCGCGGTTTCAAGACGCGCATCGAGCTTGCGGGCTCGAACGAAATAGACCTGTACGATTTTGAGCAGTCCACGGAAATCCGCGTCTTTCCGGCGGATGAAATCTACTT
>JBHHXB010000165.1:0-4625 GCA_046756825.1 Nitrospiria bacterium
CTTTCCAGTTTTTCCGAGGCGTAATAAACACCCGCGCCGAGAAAAGCCCTCTGTTTTTCAGGATCTTGAATCAGTGTGAAGCGCTCGCCCGCGCCGACGAGTCCGCGAAAAGAGAGCCGTGCGAACTCATCCTTTTCCGCTTGAATAAACAATTCATCGGCGCGCCGGGCCGTTTTCTGACGGATATGCCGCCCGTGAAAAAAAGTCCTGTTTGTATCGCGCCGACCCGCGCTCTCCCCGTAGGCGTAGCGCAATATCGCGAAATGCGTGAGATCACCCCTTCGCCACTGCAAACGCCCGCCCGCCTGCGCGCCGTTTTTTTTTGTGTTGCCCGAAACGCCCCGGACCGACAGCTCCACATGACCGTTGAAGCCTTCCTGCGTTTCGGACTGACGCATGGCTTCGATATTCACGATGGCATCCGCCCTGGCGGCCCATGATAAAAACACCAGCGCCACAGTGGCTTTTTTCATGATTTTTCCAAAAGCCCTGAGCCTGCCTTTTCTCGAAATGATGTTTACGCTCATGATCAAATCCTTTACTCCGCATCCCGCGTGTAATGCAGGAAGGTATGATGAAAGGTTTCTTGCCGGGTCTCTTTTTTCAAATCCTCCGGCCGTCCCTTCGTCACAACACGCCCTTTTTTTAAAATAACAACTTCGTGACAAAGACGGTCGATATAGGCCATAAGATGGCTGGAAATCACCACCGTCGCGCCGTTTTTATGGCACTGAACGATCATCTCCGAAAGCGCTTCCATCGTGGCGACATCCAGGCCGTTAAAGGGCTCGTCCAGGATTAACAGCGGCGGGCTGCCGATCATCGCGGCGGAGATGGCAATTTTTTTCTTCATGCCGTAGGACAAATCATTTAAAAAGGCGTTCCGCTTCCCGGACAAACCGAAGACACGGAGCCACTGCTCGATTTCATCGTCCGGGGCCGTGATGCCCCGGATTTCCGCGACATAGCGTAAAAATTCCTCCGGCGTCAACCGGGGATAAAGCAGAGGCGATTCGGGAAGATAGCCGATATGTTGTTTGACGGCCTCCGGCGCCTCTTTCGCGTTTATATCCCCCAGCAAAATCTTCCCCTTGCCGGGCGCGATCAATCCCGCGATCATCTTCATCAGTGTCGATTTTCCCGCGCCGTTGTTTCCGATCAGGCCGTAAATTTCTCCTTCGAGTTCCATACTGAAGGGGTGCAGCGCGACAAGATCGCCGTAGCATTTGGTCACATTCGAAATGGAAAGCCGCATACCTAAAACGCTCCTTCATTTTCAAGGCGGGTGATGGCGGACTCTTTCAGGCTCGATAAAACGGGGAAGAGAAGCAAAAATAACGCCGGACTGAAAATCGCGATAAACAGAATCGCCAAGACCGACATGAAGGCCGCGACGATGTATTGCAACACAGGCCGTTGATCGCCCTCGCAAATACTCCCGCCCACGAGCGAAGAGACGGCGACACCCACCAGGACAAGAACCAACAATAGCATGAGCGTTTCGGCGGGTGGCATGGGGCGCATCAATACCTCAATCCCCCAAAAGAAAAACGGGATCGGTAGGGCGATGAGCCGGGCATAGCTCAGCTTGGCCCGCCACACCTGTTCCGCCGAAAGCGGCAGCGCGTTATCCATTGACCGAAAGGGCCGTTGCAGCGCAAACAGCGGGGCCACAGTAGACGCCATCATAAATACGGCCATCCCGCAGTACGCCGCGGCATGGATCTGCCCCCGATTGACTGCGGAAAGCAGGATCAGCGCCGTCATCATAAGATTACGCCAAACATGCGGCACGAAATTACGGGCGGTTAAAATCAAATCCCGCCGCACCAGGGGGCGAACGGTTTCAGGCGCGATTTGCGAAACCCGCCGAAGCAATCCGGCCGCCGCTGTTTTGTTTTTTCGATTTTGATGATGGACAAAAAACTGCGCCACACGGCCCATGTCGCGATACCGCCACACCTTGAAGCCTTTGTAATACCCCACCGGTACAAATAAAATGGTGAAGAAATCGGCCCACCAGCTAAATTGGGCGATGGGGAGAAAGGCCAGAAAAAAAATCAGCACGCCCAATACACCGGCCAGCTGCTTGCGGTCCGGCGACCAGAAGTGAATCCACGTCAACGTAAAGCCGATTTCCACACCGGGGAAAAACGCCCAGATAAACAAGGGCCACACCAGCAGATCGGTCTGGCCGAAAAAAAGCAGCAGTGCCATGCCGCCCACAAAAAAAGGGAGATCCCGAAAAAGCTGCTCGAAATAAAACACCTTGTAGCGGACATGAAAATCAATCGGGAGCAAATCCTCGATGGAGAGCGAGCGCTCCGTCGGATACAGCCGTCGCGCCATGGGAAGAAAATTAAAAAAAACCTTCAGCGCCAAAAAGCCAAAGGCCAAACGCACGGCCAGCTCCTCCGAAATGGAAACCGCCTTGATGCGTCCAATGCCGAAGGCGAAGTCGTTAAAAACCCGCCGCCCCAGCAATAAAGCAACACCGATCATCACCGGCCCCAAAATAAAATAGGTCGCCCAGTCGCGGCTCAAAGTTCGTCCGATCACACGCAGCCTGGCTTTCAGAATGATTTGAAACATGACTCAATCCCGTGAAAAAACAGCGCACATCATACCACAGAGTGAAAAGCACCGAAAACCGGCGGATGGCAAATTCGAAGGATCAGCGGGGAATTATTTGGCGGGCTTGAAAGACGGCTGGTAGGCGGTCATGATATTCGCCCGCGTGATCAGTCCGATCAGCCGTGTCGGGCTGTCGGACTCTACAATGGAAATACGGTCCGTTTTATGCTCCTGCATGAGCCGGACGACATCCACCAGCACGTCATCGGGAAAAGCCACCGGCAGGTTTTTCCGCATAATATGGCTGATCCGGGTGTTTTTCAGATCAATACCGTCCTGATAGGCCTTGTGAATTTCGACATAGGTCACCATGCCGCTCAGCTCGCCCCGCCCGTTCACCACAGGAAAGCCCGTGTGATGACTCTCATCAATGATTTGAGAGAGCTTTTCCACGGACATGTTTTCCCAGACAATCTCGACATTTTTCACCATGACTTCCCTGGCCGTGACGGTCATCACCGGATCATGCGCATCTCCCCCGGCTAAATTGACGCCCCGTTTCAAAAGGACGCGCGCGTAAAGACCGATCTCGCCCATCTGCCGGCACATAATCATCGTTACCGTCACGGAAAACATCAAGGGCAGGACAATGCGGTAATCCTGCGTGATTTCAAACATCATGACAATGGCTGTAAAGGGCGCGCTGACGACGGCGGCAAACATCAATCCCATCCCCACAAGGGCATACGCCCCGGTCGGCCCGATATTCGGGAAAATCGTCTGCGCCGCCTGTCCGAAAAGGCTTCCCATCATCGCGCCGATGAAGAGTGAGGGGAGCAAATCCCCGCCTGAGCCACCCGATCCCAATGTCACAGAGGTCGCAACAATCTTCCCGGCGATCAACAGCAAAAGAAACAGCATACTCCAAGGCTGCGCATCGCGTTCGGGAGAGAGCACATCCGTCACCTGGAAGTAGCCCGCGCCTAAAATCATCGGGACATAAAACCCCATCACCCCCACAAACATGCCTCCGATCATCGGCTTGAGAGGCTCTGGAATTTTCTTAACTACATAAAAAAAGTCCTCAACCTTCAACAGTGTTTTAATAAAACCCGTAGAAAGCAAGGCCGCGACAATGGCGAGCAAAAAGTAAAGTCCCAGCTCGGCGGGGTGTTCAATGCCAAAGGAAGGCGTCGGGAGAAAAGTGTTATCCCCAAGCAAAATATGCGAAGTGACGGCTCCGATGACAGAGGCAAAAACCACGACGGAAAAAGCCTGCGTCGTGAACTCCCTCAGCAAGACCTCCATTGCGAAAATGACCGCGCCAATCGGCGCATTAAACACGGCAGCCAATCCCGCCGCCGCGCCTGCCGCCGCCAAAGTCTTTAGATAAGCGGGCGTGACATGAAACAACTGCCCAATCGAAGAGCCGACAGCCGAACCGATTTGAATTGTCGGCCCCTCGGTTCCCGCCGAACCCCCGGTTCCGATGGTGAGCGCACTCGCGACCGCTCTCACCAACACGACGCGGGGATTACTGCGTCCGCCACGGCGACGCAAGGCATAGATTGATTCCGCAACACCATGCCCCTTGACCCCTCTGGCAAAATAGTAAATGAGTAGTCCCCCAAGTAGACCGCCGGCCGCAGGCAAAAAAATGGCGTACCACCGGCCCGAGGAAATATGACCCGCCCTGCCCGCCTCGCAGCAAAAATGATAGACCCCGTCAATCATGTGCTTAAAGATGAAGGCGCTCACGCCTGAGGAAAGCCCGACCACGACGGCGAGCATCATCAGCGTCCGCTCTTCGGAAAAGGTGACTAAGTTAAGGAAACTGAAACTTTTTTTACGCGACAAAAGTAACAGCCGCTTCGTCCACAAGCGCATCAATTAAACCCGAAATTCCGCTAAACCATCGCTCAAAAATCAGGAGTGTAGCATACTTTTTCGCGTTAGGATCGAAGAAATAATGTTTTTTTCAATTCAAACGAATAAAACAAAGGAAGGAGAAAACATCCGAAACATTGGCTTCAAGAAGACAAACCACGCGG
>JBHHXB010000166.1:0-4570 GCA_046756825.1 Nitrospiria bacterium
CTCCTCAAAGAAAAGATGTTTTGGATCGGCATTCTTTATTTCGCGGAGGGTTTTCCGCTCGGCGTTTTTTACGAGCTTTTCCCGGTGCATTTCAGACAGCAGGGGGTCGCGCTGTGGCAGATTGGCTTCATGTCGCTCCTGGGGTTGTCCTGGACCTTGAAATTTCTTTGGGCCCCGGCCATCGACCATTATCGGCACCACCGGCGCTGGATGTTCACTGTCGATGTCCTCATGGGCGCGGTGTTGCTGGTCTTTGCGATGAAATCAGGCTTTGGCCCTTGGGTGTGGGTGGCAATTGGGGCTTTTACGCTGCTTTCGGCGACGAACGACATCGCCATTGACGGCTACACGATTGAACTCTTGGAGAAGGGCGAACTGGGGCTGGCCAATGGACTGCGTATCGGCTTTTACCGGGTCGGCATGCTGGCCTCCGGTGTTGTCCTGATTTTAAGCGACTACATCACCTGGCCGGGTGCGTACCTGTGCGCGGCGCTCATCCTTTGCGTGCTCGGCGCGGCCTGTCTTAGTGCACCCAAAGAAAAGGCGCTTGCAACGAAAAAGTCTATCGCGTTGTGGCAGGAATTGAAGTCGATCACGCATCACCCTCCGGCCTTCGCCGCCGTACTCCTCTTTTTATTGGGTGTGCTTTGGCTGATCAACCAAGCCACGGCATGGTCGAAAACGACACCCGTTTTTTGGCCCGTCGCCTGGGGTTCGGCGGCCCTCTTTTTCGCAATTAGCGCGGCGGCCAAATCCGGTTCAAAAAGGGGGGAGGAAAATAAAACGCTGGCTGCTGTCACGGAGGGGCCGATGTTCGGAACGCTCATGGACATGCTGCGCCGTCCTTATTTCGCGCCGGTCATTGTCTTCATCCTCACTTTTAAATTGGCCGACAGTTCGATGGGTTTCATGATTAAGCCCTTTTGGGTGGACGCCGGATTTTCGGCGGCGGAGATCGGCCTGGTTTCGGTGAATATCGGACTCGTGCTTTCAATCGCAGGCGGGATCGCCGGTGGCTGGATCACGGATCGTGCCTCTATTTTTAAAGCCCTTTGGCTTTTAGGCCTTTTTCAGGCGATTTCAAACCTGGGCTACGCCGCAGCTGCTATGATACTCCCGACCGACGGCGCGGGGGCTGCCCTCCCTTTTGCACACAAAGCGATGATGTATTCGGCCAGCGCCGTCGAATCCTTCACCGGCGGTCTCGGCACGGCGGCCTTTTTGGCCTTTTTAATGGCGATTGTAAACAAGCGCCACTCGGCGACAGAGTACGCGCTGCTTTCCTCCGTTTTCGCCCTCAGCCGGTCGGTGGCCGGATGGGCCGGTGGTTTCGGCGCGGAAACCCTGGGGTACGCCGCCTATTTTCTGCTCACGTTTTTTTTGGCCTTTCCCGCCTACGCGCTTTTGCCGTGGGTCAAAAAGATGCTTCGGTATGCCGAAGATCAGAAAAATTGGGCACAGCATTGAGGCCGTTCGATGCGCGGCTATTTGTTGACCTCCGAATGTCGGTGTGGTAGAAATGGCGTCATTATTTTTTGAGGCGGGTTGAGTCGCGCATGTTGCCGGAAAAACTACACGAAGGACTGACGTTTGACGATGTGTTGCTCGCCCCTTCGCGCTCTGAAGTTATGCCGCGGGACGTCAATCTTGAAACCAGGTTGACTCGCCGCATCAAGCTCCAAATTCCCATCATCAGCGCCGCGATGGACACGGTCACGGAATCCGGTCTCGCGATCGCCATGGCCCGCGAAGGCGGCATCGGCATCGTGCACCGCGCGCTTTCGCCGGAAAATCAGGCGGCGCAAATTGATCTCGTCAAAAAGTCCGAGAGCGGCATGATCGTCGATCCCATCACCATCTCACCGGACCAGCGGCTGGCCGACGCCTTGGCCCTCATGACGAAGTACCGTATTTCCGGCATTCCCGTCACCCAGGGGAAGAAGCTCGTCGGCATCCTCACCAACCGGGATCTGCGCTTTGAAACACGCATGAGTCTGAAAGTTTCAAAGGTGATGACGAAGGACAATCTGATCACCGCGTCCGAGGGCACGACTTTGAAAGAAGCGCAGAAAATTCTGCATAAAAACCGGATCGAGAAACTGCTGGTCGTCAACGGCGATCATGAATTAAAGGGCCTGATTACGATCAAGGACATCGAAAAAAAGATTCAATTTCCCAACGCCTGCAAGGACGACCTCGGGCGGCTTCGCGTTGGCGCGGCGGTCGGCATCGGCGGGGATTCGAAGGAACGGGTCGAGCGGCTCGTCCAGGCGGGCGTGGATTTGATTATTGTCGATACAGCCCATGCGCACTCCGTGGCCGTGCTCGATACGGTGAAGGCAATTCGCAAGGACTACCCCGGCTTGAACTTGATCGGCGGCAATGTGGCGACGGGTGACGCGACCCTGGATCTCATTCAGGCCGGCGTGGATGCCGTGAAGGTGGGCGTGGGGCCGGGTTCGATTTGCACGACCCGCGTCATCGCCGGCGCGGGCGTGCCGCAGTTGACGGCCATTTCGGAATGCGCCCGGGCCGCGAAGCGCAGTAAGATCCCGGTGATCGCCGACGGCGGTATCAAGTTTTCCGGCGACATCGTCAAAGCCATTGCCGCCGGAGCGCACACGGTCATGCTGGGCGGACTTTTCGCGGGGACGGAAGAAAGCCCAGGTGAAACCGTGCTCTTGCAGGGCCGGAGTTACAAGGTGTATCGCGGCATGGGCTCCATCGGGGCGATGGAGCAGGGCGGACGCGACCGCTATTTTCAGGAATTCGAGCCGGTGTCGAAATTGGTGCCGGAAGGCATCGAAGGGCGTGTGCCCGCCAAGGGCAGTCTGTCCGGCGTCATTTTTCAACTCTTGGGCGGACTGCGCGCGGGCATGGGTTATTGCGGTGCATCCTCGATCGAGGCCCTGCGCGCCTACGACCGTTTTGTCCGTATCACCGCCGCCGGGATTCGCGAAAGCCATCCCCACGACGTCATCATCACAAAAGAAGCCCCGAATTATGAAATGGGCGCTTCTTAAGCCCCCATGCCGCCATCCGCAGAAAAAGTCCTCATCCTTGATTTTGGCTCTCAGTACACCCAGCTGATTGCGCGGCGTGTCCGTGAAAGCAATGTGTATTCCGAGATCGTCCCCTTTCATACGTCGTTTGAGGACATCAAGGCGCACCAGCCTTCGGCGCTCATTTTGTCGGGCGGCCCGTCTTCTGTTTTTGAAAAGGACGCCCCGCTGTGTGATCCGGCTATTTTCCATTTGGGTGTACCCGTGCTGGGCATCTGCTACGGCATGCAGTTGATGACTCATCTCTTGGGAGGGGGCGTCGCGCCGTCTCAAATACGGGAATACGGACGGGCCGACTTAAAACTGGATCATCGCGCTTCCTTATTTAAAGGACTGCCGCCGAAAATTCCCGTTTGGATGAGCCACGGCGACCGCATTGAAAAAGTCCCGGCGGGCTTTCGGGCCGTCGCGCTTACGGGGAATTCGCCAACGGCGGCGATTCAAGACCACAAGCGGCGTTTTTATGCCCTGCAATTTCACCCGGAAGTGGCCCACACGCCCGACGGCTTGACGATCCTCCAGAATTTTCTCTACGCCATCTGCGGTTTTAGGCCGGCGTGGGGCATGGGTTCCTTCATCCATTCGGCGGAAAGCGAAATCGCGGAAACGATTGGAGACGGGAAGGCCATCTGCGCCTTGAGCGGCGGTGTCGATTCGTCCGTGGCCGCCGTGCTGGTTCAACGGGTCATCGGAAAGCGGCTCACCTGCATTTTTGTGGACAACGGCCTTTTGAGGAAAAACGAGGCGCAAACGGTCATGGACACCTTTCAAAGGCAGCTTAAGCTCAATATCAAAAAAATCGACGCCTCGGTGCAGTTTTTATCCAAGCTGTCGAAAACGATTCAGCCGGAAAAAAAGCGAAAGATCATCGGCCGCACCTTTATTCAAGTCTTTGACGAGGCCGCAAAAAAGGTCGGGAAAGTCGATTTTCTGGTGCAGGGGACGCTCTACCCCGATGTCATCGAAAGCGTCTCCGTCAAGGGGCCTTCGGCGACCATCAAGACGCACCACAATGTCGGCGGGCTTCCGAAGCGGATGCGGATGAAGGTGGTCGAGCCGCTCCGCACCTTGTTTAAAGACGAGGTCCGGCGGCTGGGGGTGGAGCTCGGTATTCCGAAAAACCTCTTATACCGCCACCCCTTCCCCGGCCCCGGTTTGGCGGTACGCATTGTGGGCAAGGTCACGCCGGAGCGCTTGGAACGGCTCCGCGAAGCCGACGCCATTTTTAAGAGTGAAATCCGGCGGGCCGGACTTTACGACGAAATCTGGCAGGCCTTCGCCGTTTATCTCCCGATTCAGTCGGTCGGCGTCATGGGGGATGAGCGGACCTACGAAAACGCCGTCGCGCTGCGCGCCGTCACCAGTCAGGACGGTATGACCGCCGACTGGTATGAATTTCCCCACGATGTTTTGAAGCACATCGCCAACCGTATCATCAACGAAGTCAAGGGCATCAACCGCGTCGTCTACGACGTCTCCTCCAAACCCCCCAGCACCATTGAGTGGGA
>JBHHXB010000167.1:0-4558 GCA_046756825.1 Nitrospiria bacterium
GACCATCCCGCACAACACGGGTCATTTCCCCCAATCACCCTGGGGGAAATGACAGTTGTGCGGGAGGGTTCCAAATGAAGTGCGGAAATCTCTTTAAGCGGAGCGCTGCTGAACTGACAGAGGATGTGGTTTGATGATTTTAAAGCAGTGACAGAGAAATGGTTTTTGTCAAATGACGCAGCGTATTCAATTTAAGGCTGCCGTTGAGTGATTTTATGGTTTATTGCTTTTCGGTTATTGGGGTTGTGCTACGCAACAATGTCGGAAAGCAGTTGAACTTTCACTTTTTCTCCGGCATGGAGGCCTTCCCCTTCTTCCGGGAGAATCATCAGGGCATTGGCCTTGACCAGAGACATCAAAATTGCGCTCCCCTGGTGGCCTGTGGCGCGAACGCGGTATTCGCCATTCTCGACGGAAACGACGGCCCGGAGAAATTGCCGACGCCCCGGCCGCTTTTTAACTGTCTCTTCGAGCTTTGCGGTCAGGACGGGTCTAAAGAGGCTGGCGCGGCCCAGGGCTTTTAAGAGGGCGGGCCGGACAAATTCTTCAAACGTCACCATTGAAGAGACCGGGTTTCCGGGCAAGCCGAAAACAGGCCGTCCCTGAAGTGTCCCAAAGGCGACGGGTTTTCCCGGCTTCATCGCAACCTTCCATAGACGCATCGTAACGCCGAGCGTTTCAAGTACCTCCAGGACGAAATCGTAGTCCCCCATCGAAACGCCCCCCGAAATGAGCAAAAAATCAGAGGAGAGCCCGGCCGCAATTTTTTCATTCAAATCAGTTTTCGAATCCTTGGCGATACCGAGGGTGAGGGGCAGGCCTCCCGCCGCCGTCACTTGGGCCGCCAGGCCATAGCCATTGCTGTTTAAAATTTTATCCAAACCGCGAGGTTCGTCTAAATCGGCGAGTTCATCCCCGGTGGAAAGAATGCCGACCCGCGGCCGCTGAAAAACAGGGACGACGGATTTCCCGATGGAGGCCATCATCGCGATTTCAGCAGGCCGGATCAGCGCCCCTTTTTTCAAAACAGGATCTCCGGCGCGGATCGCCTCTCCCTGAAGCCGAATATACTCCCCGCGTTCCGGGGCCGCGAAAACCCTGACGCCATTGTTTTCGGACGCGGTTTCCTCAACTTTGATGACGGCCTCCGCGCCTTCCGGCAAGGGCGCGCCCGTCATAATCTTGGCCGCTTCGCCGTTGTTGAGTGTTTTTTGAGGGAGCTTGCCTGCGGGAATTTCCTCGATCACCTTCAATAAAACCGGGTTTTTTGGGGAGGCAGTGGCCGTGTCCGAAACGCGGACGGCGTATCCGTCCATCGCGGAAGTATCCCAGGGCGGATGATCCAGGGGCGAGCGAATATCTTCCGCCAGGGTTCGCCTCAGTGCGTGGGAGAGGAGTATCTTTTCGTGCGGCATGGGATGGATCTCGTCAAGAATTATTTTTTGTGCTTGCTCCACAGAAATCATGTCCTGCCTCCCTCACATTATGATGTAACGGACTAAAAACGCACTCTAAACGAAAGGTTTCGTGCTTGCAAGTGAAAGGCTTTTGGGTCGTATCCATCATCTTGATCTTTATGGCTTGACGCAGTACACTCAGCCGGGGGATATCCCTCGGCACACTTAATACATGAAGCATCACTGTTAATCCGGAGTGAACATGGGTGAGAAAGAGACGGAAGAGAGCATTCTTTCTAAATTTTCCAATCAAGACCCGGCGTCCGGCGGCTACGGGGAACGGGAAGACGCGGAAGCCGCGCCGTCGGCAAAACCCAGAATAAGTGTCGCGAAAAAGGCGAAAAGGAAAAGCAAAAACAAAGCAGCCAGGCAGTCCCGAAAGAAAAATCGACGGTAAGCCCGCGAAAAGTGGGCATCGTTGAACTAAGCTCTTCGGGCAGGCCTTAAAATACAGACGAAACTGAAAACGAAAACGAACGCATGGGAGGTCATTCGTGACACAAAAACATACACCTTTCGGCGCGCAGGTTGCCTCGGAGACAGGCCCGAAGCGCGCGTTGATTTTGGCGGGTGGCGGCATGCGCTTGTCGTATCAGGCGGGCGCGGTCCGCGCGCTCTTTGAGGCGGGCTTGACCTTTTCGCATGTGGACGGTACCTCGGGCGGCGCGGTCAATCACGCCATGCTTTTTTCAGGACAGGGGCCGGAGGAAATGTGTGACCGCTGGCGGAGTTTGAATCCGAAGGATTTTGTGTCATTTCTGCCTTGGGAGAAATATTTAGAGATGACAGACATGCAGGCGATGGGGGATGCGGACAATATCATCCAAAAGGTGTTTCCACATTTGGGCGTGGATGTGGCGCGCGTGCGCGCGGCCGAGGGAATGGTCGGCACTTTTAATGTCTGCAATTACACGCGAAAAATCAATGAGGTGATTCCGCATGAGCGCATCACTGTGGACTATCTGGTCGCGGGCATGTCCCTTCCGGGGGTGCTGCCGCCCGTGAAAATCGGTGAGGATTTGTATCACGATTCGGCTTTTATGCGCGATGCCAATCTGATGGAGGCCGTTCGGCGCGGCGCGGAGGAGTTGTGGGTGCTCTGGGTTTTGGGAAACACGGATGTCTACAAAGGCGGGGTTCTGGGGCTTTATGTCAACATGCTGGAGGTCAGCGCCAACGGGGCGCTGCACGAGGAGTTTCGGCAAATTGAGGAGATCAATGCCCGTATCGAGAAGGGCGAACGCGTCTACGGGCACGCGCGGCCGATCAAGCTGCATCTGATCAAACCCGAATACCCGCTGCCGCTCGATCCCGATCTTTATTTCGGGAACGTGGACAACGCGACTCTGATCGACATGGGCTACGCCGACGCCCAGGGTTATTTGAAAGAGATGAGCGCGGAAGGTGTGCCTTTAAGCCCGGAAACGACGCGGATGAAAAGCCCGAGAACGGGGATCACCTTTCGCGAAACGATGTCCGGGTTTTTCATCTTGGACGAGACCGATCCGAAAGCAGGAGAAAAACGCGGGAAGGCGGCGGGCCTGGAACTTGCGATGCACGCGGCCATCGACATTGAGGATTTGGCCACTTTTTTAAAAGATCCGGCACATCCCGGACGGATCACCGGCCGGATTGATTTCCCGTCTTTCGGAAGGAATATTCCGGCCAAGTCCGGGGTTTTCAATCTGTTTCATGCGACGGATGATCCCGAGCTGTTGTTGATGATTTATGAACTGGCCTTTGAGCATGAAGGCCAGACCTATTATCTGGCCGGGAAAAAGGAAGTCAAGGATGATCCCGGTTTTGATCTCTGGAAAGACACAACGACGCTTTTTACGCAGCTACATAAGGGGCCGGACAAATCCGCGCCGGTTGTGGGGGCGGGAGTACTGACTTTAAGCGTGAAGGATTTCAAGAACGTGTTGTCAACGATGCATGTGACCCATGCCGGGTCTGTTCAGGAGAAAACCAAAGCACTTTCCGGTTTCGGGCGGTTTTTCGCGGGATCACTCTGGGAGTCCTATTTCGGCGCTTAACTGCTGAAGTCTCGCGATTGTGTGCCGCGGGTTCTATGATTGATCTGTCTCGTGGAACGCCGATTTTTTCTTGCGCTTCGTGATGATTTCTTCTTCAATATGCCGGATTGTGCCGCGCGGCATGAGTTGCCAGGCCCGTTCGTGCAGGTAGTAAAAGAACACTTTTAAGACCGCCTCGATTCCGCCGATCCCAAAAGCCACAGTCGTATCCCCCGTGATAAAGTAGGCGATGCCGATGGTGGTGGCGGAGGCCAGAATCCGCCAGCTCAAGCCTTTTAAAAGGCTTCTGATGTGGGTTTCGCGATTCTGCATTTTTCTCTTTGGTGATGGACAGAGATTAGGATAGGCGACAATCCAGCGGGGGTCAATAAGAAAGATTTTATGTCCGGTCGCTTTTTCTCGTTATTGTTCGCCGGTATTCAGCGAAATAATACGGGATCCCGTTCTCTTCAAAGCGGGGTGTTTTGTGGATGCGTGTAAATGTTCCTTCAAAGTCCGGGAAAAAGGTGTCGCATTGGAAAGTGCGTTGGATGTGCGTGAGATGCAGCGCCTGACAATAGAGGGAGGTCAGCGCCGCCTCAAAAACCTGCTGTCCGCCGATGACAAAAATCTGATGCAGCCGGTCTTTAAACCTTGCTTCAAGTTGATCAAAGGCGGCCGCTAATGAATCCGCAGACAAAACTCCGGCGGGGAACGGGTGTTGATTGTCCCGTGTTAGGACCACATTGATGCGTGCGGGCAGGGGCCGAAAGGCCTGTGGAATGGAATCCCAGGTTTTGCGGCCCATGATGACGGCGTTTTTCTGCTTGGGCGAAGGAGTCTGGGTTGTGAGTGTTTTAAACTGCTTTAAATCTCCGGGCAGATGCCAGGGCAGGGTGCCTGCTTTTCCAATCCCGTGTTTTGCATCCATCGCGGCAATGAGGCTGAAGGGCACCATTATGCTTAAACAGCGATGGGGAATTTGATGAAGGGGTGATGTTGATAATTGCAGAGTTCGATGTCCTCAAAACGGATGTCGAGGACATTTTTTTTTGTGACTTTGATTTCGGGTAAAGTTTTTGGTGT
>JBHHXB010000168.1:0-4553 GCA_046756825.1 Nitrospiria bacterium
CTTTCTCCTCATTGAAAGGCAGGGTTTCGATCACCGACAAATCGAAGGGATTGACGATTTCCAGCGTTTTCATGGCTTCTCCTTGATTTTTTATAGCAGGCAGGTTTTGGCCTTGAGCTCCTGATAAAAAACCCGCTCGTTTTCCGTGTAGTCGATGGGGACTTCGATCAAGTGCACGGCAGGCTCGGCCAAACATCGTCCCAGCATGCCTTGAAGCTCGCCGTTTTTCGTGACGCGATGCCCCTTCGCGCCGTAGCTTTCGGCGTATCGCACAAAGTCGGGGTTGCCAAAATCGAGTCCGAAATTGGCGAAACCGCCTCCGGCTTGCTTCCATTGAATCATGCCATAGGCGTTGTCTCTTAAAATAACGACGACCAAATGAAGCTTGAGCCGAACAGCGGTCTCCATTTCCTGACTGTTCATCATAAACCCGCCGTCGCCGCAAACCGCCACGACCTGACGATCGGGGTGCACGAGCTTCGCCGCGATGGCGACCGGCAGTCCCGCACCCATCGTCGCGAGCGCGTTGTCCAAGAGCACGGTGTTGGGATGAAAGGCCTTGTAATGCCGCGCGAACCAAATTTTATACATGCCGTTGTCGAAGGAGAGAATGGCGTCATCAGCCACCGTTTCCCGCATTTCCATCACAATGTGCTGCGGCGTGTTCGGGAAAGAGGCCTGTGTGGGCAGAGCGTAGACATGGGTTTCGATCTCGGACTTCACGCGTTCAAAATAATCAAATTGCCATTGGGGTGATCTGCTGATTTTTTGCGTCAATTTTTGAAGATTGGTTTTGAGGCAGCCAATCACCTCCTGCTGCGGGAAATAGATATCATCCATCTGCGCCGGGTAAAAACTGATGTGGATGACTTTCAAACGACCGGTTTCATCCATGAAAAAGGGCGGTTTTTCCGTCACGTCGTGACCGACATTGATGATCAGGTCAGCACGGTTGATCGCGCAGTGCAGGTAGTCGTCATTTGAAAGAGCGGCCGTGCCTAAAAACCGGGGGTGCCGCTCATCCACCACGCCCTTTCCCATTTGGGTATTGCAAAAATAAAGACCTGTTTTTTCGAGAAAAGCCTCAAGTTCGGCGTGGACTTCATTCCGGTTCGCGCCGGAGGCGATCAGCAACAGAGGCCGCTCGGCCCGCTCGATCATCTCCACAGCGGTTTCAATAGCCCGCCAGGCGGCGCGTGGCGGATCAACCCCACTGACTTGAAACGGCTGTCTCGGAGTCTCTTCGGCGGCGATGTCTTCCGGCAGTTCTAAATGGACGGAGCCCGGTTTTTCGGATTCGGCAATACGAAAACATTCACGGATGAGGTGGGGGATGTTGTTCGCATCCACGACCTGTTTTGAAAATTTGGTGATCGGCTGCATCATCTGCACGACGTCAATAATTTGGAAACGGCCCTGTTTGCTTTTTTTGATGGGTTTTTGTCCGGTAATGAACAACACCGGCATACCGCCCAAGAAAGCGTATGAAGCGCAGGTGACGAAATTCGCCGCCCCCGGCCCCAGCGTCGCAAGGCAAACACCGGTTTTGCCTGTGAGCCGGCCATAGGTTGCCGCCATGAATCCAGCCCCCTGCTCATGCCGCGTTAAAATCAGTTGAATCGAAGAATGGCGGAGCGACTCTAAAAGATCGAGATTCTCTTCGCCCGGAATGCCGAATATATATTGCACCCCTTCATTTTCGAGACACTTGATAAAGAGATCGCTGGCCTTCATCACAGCTCCTCCGCCCTTCGCCCGCGTGCTACAACAAAGATCCCTTTTTTAGAACACGGCGAAACCCGCGTTTCCAAGACAGGGCACAAACGATCGCCCCTGATTCGACGCGCCTATCGCGCGTCAACCGCATCGCCGTTATCATCAAACAACGATGACGGAGTTATCGGGGCCAAACACGGAGGGGACATATTTGTCCGCCGACCAGTCGTTTTCCCACGTTTTGCCGTCAATCAGGTAGCGGTACTGATATTCCTTGCCGGCGGGGAGGTCAAGACCAATTGAGAAAGAGCCGTTTTTTAATCTTTTCATCGGGCAGGCCTTCGTGTCCCATTGATTAAAGTCACCCACGATATTCACTGACCGCGCATTTCCGACGGCCTGTTTCGGCATGACAAATTTCGTTTTGCAAATGGGTTTGGATTTTAAATAGTGTTTTTTTGCGATCATGAGAGACTCCTTCCCTGTTTCAAAGTGATGCTGCATTGTGTGACAAACATCGCAAAAATCAAGAAAGCGACGCGTTTATTGCCCTGATTCAGCACCAGCATTATACCATGATTGCCACCGGGAAAAAGGTAGGTTTCTTTGAGCTAACGAGCGCAAACACGCTTAACCCAAGAGGGAGGGTGTTTCAAAAAATAAGGGCGGCATCAGCGAGTTTTGCCAATGCCGCCCTTTTTCATGATGATGGGTGCGGTGAGCTTATGAATGTCCTTATATTACGGAAGATTCGTGTTATCACCGTTTGTTTGCCCTTCGCCTGTCGGCGCGCTTGCGCTCGCAAATGACGAATTGTTATAGAGGAACGAGCCGCTCAACGGTCCAAAGAGAAAACCGCCTTCTTCAATTTTCTGATTCCAGAAGATTTCTCCGCCACCGCTTCCCGGATTGGCTTGGGCCTGATTTGAAGCATTTGCGGACATTTCCACAATCTGCAGGTCATTGCCATTCATCCCTTCGGTGAAAGTGGTTTGAGAAACGGTCTGCGTAAATGAATTGGACCCGTCCTCGTTATAAACAAAATTGTTGGAAAAATCGATTTTGACGCCTGCTCTGCCAACTGACTCGCTAATAGTCGGGTTCGTCGACGCGACCGTCGTCCCCTCGCTCAAAAAGTTCTGAGTCGGAACAGGAAGACTAAAGGTAAACGCACCCGAGTCATTACAGTTGGAACCGCAGTCCGCAGAATTAGGGATCGTCATTCTTTGACTGCCGGGGTTAAAGGATTTGTCTCCCAAGTCTGCGTGGTTGTTGTCAAAAATTTCGCCGAACATGCTGTTCGTCAAAGCGCCGGCCGTCGTGCCGCCCGCATTGGAATTCGGGCAGGAAAAACAAGGGCCATTATCAGGATTGGTGTTTGTCACGGCGGGAATGAGGTTGACCGTCGGATCAAACCCGAGCGTCTTGCTCCCCGTGGTGTTGCTTTCACAGGTAAAGACCACATTTCCACCCGTACCCGCTCCACCCGTACACGTCTGGGCAGAAGCCTCCCCTCCCGACAGAAACGTCACCGCACCGGCAAGGAATAATAAACTTAGCAATTTTTTTGTCATCAGTTGAACCCTCCGCTCTATGGTAAAAATTCTTTATGGAATATTCATGAAATATTCTTTGGTAATTAAACCATAAAAAATGTAAAATAGCAAGCAAAATTATAAATAAAAAAAACAAAGTAAGATTTAATGGTAAAAACTCAATTTTAAACACTCAAATTTCAGGGCTTTTTGGGGGAAGTTCCGCTGCTCGTACTCTCAAAAATTTCGGCGAGGCAAACAAAAAACCAAGCTTTGAATTGTATCGCGAGTAAACGCGGAGGAGCTTCAGTCTGAGGAGGGAACTTGAAGTATTTCTCGAAGCAGCGAGACCAGTTTTGCATTTTCGTTGTGCGATTTCACAGCAATTCTAAAAAAACGGTCATTCAATCCCCGAAAGGATTCACAGCTTCGGATGAGGATTTTTGAGTGACGAAGCCGTTTCGCGACCTCGTCCGCATCGGGTTGTCCGTCTAATAATTTCAAAAGCAGGAAGTTGGCCTCCGAGGGAAAAACCCTGAGACCCGCCAATTTTGACAAGGCCTCAGACAAATCCTTTCGCCCTTCGGCCATAACTTGTCGGCTTTCAGCAATAAATGCCGTGTCATTGAGGCTCGCAACCGCCGCAATTTCGGCGAGGGTATTGACGACCCAGGGAGATGCCGCGCGGGAAAGGCGGGTGATTGTTTCCGCGTTGGCGGCCAGGTAGCCGAGGCGGAGCCCCGGCAAGGCGTAAAAGGGGGTGAAACTCCTCAGCACGGCCAGATTGATAAACCAGGGGATTTCGCCGATCAACGACGGGGTCTCTGTGAACTCAATATAGGCCTCGTCCACCAGCACAAAAATCCCTTCGTGAAAAGCGGCGGCCACGATTTTTAGAAGGTCTTTTTTGGGTAGAAGCCGCCCCGTCGGATTATGCGGATTGCAGAGAAAAATCGCGTCGATGCCGTTTTCTTTATTTTCGTGAATCAATTCAATAACCCCCGCGGGGTCAAGCTGAAAACCAGAGTCTTCCAGAAGATCCAGAAAGTACACGCCGCACCCCGCGTTTTCGGCCGCCGCCGCGTATTCGGAAAAACCCGGCGCAGAAATGAGGATTTTTTTGAAGCGAAAGGTCGTGGGAATGCGGTAGATCAATTCGCAAACCCCATTCCCGAAAACAAATTGCTTGGGCCCCAGGCGATGATGTTTCGCCAGGGCCTCCCGCAGCCTGCCGCAAAAACGATCCGGGAAGTGACGCACCCGATCCAGGTTTTCCTTGAGCGCCTGTAGCGCCAGGGGCGA
>JBHHXB010000169.1:0-4497 GCA_046756825.1 Nitrospiria bacterium
GGCCCGGCGCGACGGTTTGGGAATCAGGCCACGCCGCTCGTAGTACCGGATCGTTTCGACATGCACGCTCGCCGCCTTCGCCAGACGGCCAATCGTCAATCCGTCCATTGTGACTCCCTCCGAACAAAGCATCAACGCTGTAGTATGCTACGGAGTCAACCTTTTTTTACACCCCATTTTGGAGACGGCAGACCACCCTGCGCCGCTGCCTTGACAATGTAGCCCTTCCTATTCTAAAAAGGAGTTGATGAAGATAGAACATTCCAAAACCGAAACGCTGCTGTTTTGGGCCGTGATATTCATGACTGTCCTTTCGCTCTGCGGCGGCGTTAACTTGAGACATGCGCCCGCGCATCCCTCCGAGGCGGATACCGCTCCCATTGCCTCACGCTGCATGTTGAACGGCTGCGACACGCTGACCACGAAAAATATGTCCGTCCCTCATGAGGCATCAGGGATCCTCGCCCTGTTCGGCCTTGCACTCCCGCCGCTCCTGTTTCAACTTTATCACGCGTGGACACGGGCGTTCGCTTCATTTACGCCGACACAAGACCCGCGTCTTAAAAACACACCACCGTTATACCAGCTTCACGCCGCCCTGATTATTTGATTCCTTCGCGCTTCACTTAAAATCCATTTGCTCAATCCGACTTTTCTTTCGTAACACGATTTTATTTCGTTGAAGGAGTCCACAATGTCGAGGGAAACCCGGCCAAAGTCTGCAATCAATATCACTGCTTTTTTACTCATCACGGGATTTTTTGTCCCGCTGCTGCACCCCGCTATCTCCAATGCCATTCCGGCCTTTGCGCGAAAATACGACATGTCCTGCACCTCCTGTCATACAAAACCACCCCGGCTGAACGCCTTTGGCGAGGCCTTTCACATGGCGGGCTACCAGATTCCGCAAACGCAGGAAGGCGAGCTGCGGGGGAAGCGGCAGATCGGACGGATTCACTCCGAAAAAGAATTGATGAACATCTTCGCGCTCCGTGCGGCAGGCAACTTCGCCGAATCCTACAGCGGCGGCAAGCCGCCCGAAAGCAACCTGGCCCTGCCCCGCGAGATTGAACTGTATTTCGCCGGAAGCTTTACCGACGCGGTCAGCTACTTTTTTAATTTCAGCCATGAAGTGGATGTTGTGGCAGGAATCGAAAACGGCCAATTCGAGAAAAAATCTGAATTCGGCTTAGGGAAAGAGTTTTTTCTTATGTTTAACCTGGGGGATTCAGAAGACGCGCTTTCCCGAAAAAGCATGATGCGGCCGATGATAATGGGGCCCATGATCATGCTGGGCAAAATCGACCCCTCGACCAATTTTTCGTATTCGACCAACCGGCAGTTTATTTTCGACAGCCCCGGCCGCGTGGATCGGGAAACGGGCGAAATACAGCGCTTCACCCTCACGCCCTACGCCTTCGCCGCCAAATTTTTCGGGCTGAGCACGGGCGAGGGGAAATCCATTGAAGTCAGCAAAGCCGTACTCTACAACACCACCGGCGGCTTCGGCATCGACGCCCACGCCATGCTGGGCAACCTCATGATTCAGGCCGGGCTCATGCAAGGCATATTGACCGGGGCTTCCGACATCAACGAAAAGAAAGACCCCTATTTGATGACGCGGCTGAATTTTGGAGGATCGCATTATTTTTCGGGCAGTGTTTCAGCCCTGGCCTACTGGGGAAACGAGACGGCAAAAGTCGGCGGGCAATTCATTGACTGGTTTCGCTACGGCCTCGCGGGCAATGTGAAGTACAAACTGCTCGATATTTACGGGGCGCTCATCTGGGATGAAATCAGCGGGCTTTCGAAAACCGCGACGCCCTTTGACGATACCGCCTTCGGCCTGACACTGGAGGGCGACCTCATTATCACCGACACTCATCTGATTTCACTCCGCTACGATCACATGGAAACCGGAGGCTTCGTCACGGAAAAGGCCGACGGCCGCGTGCTGACGGTACAAATCCGGCAATACATGCGGGACAACTTCGCGCTCTTTTTGCGCAACAGTGTCAACGTCGGCCGTGTGAGCGAAAATCCGCTGCAGAATTTCCGTAATTTGATCGCGGCGGGCATCGACTTTGATTTTTAATGGTGAAGGAGGAAAAAAAATGCGGCACGCTAAAAATCAAATCAAAATCGCCTTTTTTATCATTTTGGGGATGCTCCCGCTTTTGTCCACGGGGGTGGAGTCACAGGAAATGGATCATTCGGCGATGGACAACGAAAACGGGGCGAGTGCCGAAGCGCCGCGAAACACGGAAATCCTGAGCGGCGCGTCTGTGATGCGCGGCAAAATGATCTTCGACATGAGCTGTTATTTATGTCACGGGAAAACGGGCGAGGGGGACGGCCCGGCTTCGATGTTTATCGGCCCATATTCACACCCGCGCCCCAATAAGCTTACTTCGGGTGTCTTTAAATTTCGTTCGACCGAATCGGGGGAGTTGCCCATGTTGACCGACCTCATGCGAACCATCCGCGAAGGCATTCCCGGCTACATGCCTTCCTTTAGAAACCTCGGGGAAAGCGGGATTCAATCGGTTGCACTCTACATCGCCGAAACATTTATCCGGGAGGAATTGCCCACACACACCACTATCAAGTATGTCAAACACAGCGGGCCCTATATCTATTCTGCGAAAAGCGCGTGGCGCGGAAGCCTGCTGTATAAAATCATGAAATGCAACGAATGCCACGGCGGCGACGGCAAGGCCGGCCGCATGGATTTAAAGGACGAGCGCAAAATCATGATTCACCCCATCGACTTGACCCGGCAGGAAACCTTCGGCAACGGCACCAGCCACGAGGACATTTACCGCACGATCATGACCGGCCTCGACGGCACACCCATGCCGGGCTATAACGACGCCTTCAAGGGAGAAGAAAACAGTGCCTGGGATCTGGTGCACTACATCCTGTCCTTGCAGGGGCGGTAGCGCGCATCTTGCGAGCAACTCAAAATTAAACCCTGAAAATCATCATTCCCCTCCCACTGCTTGACAAGCAACGAATCTTATTGCTACAATATTTTTATTCGTAACACTAAAAAGATAATCTTAGAATATATGTATCACCCATTTTTTAAAACAACTGCTAGCATAGAATAATTACTACTTGGAGGACGATTCCTATGTCTGGCAAAAACACATTCATCCACATGACGATATTCATACTGACCTTGCTGTTCATTCACCCGGCCCTTTCAATTGCCGCGGAAGCCCCCCCCGCCGCACAAAAAAATACACAGGCGGAAAGAGAAAGAAGAGAGCCGGTGTCCCCCAACAGACCGCATGTACATGAGGAACTCCGGCAAATCAAGGCCTGGATCCAATCCATTGAGCGCGACACGGAACGGCGCCCCCTTTTCGAAGAAAAAAAAGAAGAGGAGAAACCCGAGGAAACCTTCAATCCGGTTCAGTCGGCAAGCAAGACCCGTTTCAGCGGTGGCCTGACCTCGATCACCCAGGGCGTCCTTAATAATGACGCCCGCTTCGGCGGCGACCGCGCAGAAGGCAGTTTGTCCATCGACCTGATTTTAGAGAGCGAAATCCGGGACAACGCCCTCTTGATTGTCCGGGGAGACTTCATGAGAGGCGAAGGACTCGTACCCAAGCCTGCGGATGACATGAATGCTGATGCAGACCTTCCGCCGCTTGCGGCGGGCGTGAATGCTGATATTGAAACCTTCACAGACGGCCCCGACGGCTTCCACCTGATCGAGGCCCTCTACGAGCAGACCTGGAACGAAGAACGTTACCTTCTCGCCTTCGGTCAGATCGACACAACCTCTTATTTCGATATGAATCAATTCGCAAACAGCGAAACCTTTCAGTTCATCTCGCCGCTGTTCAGCAACAACCCCGTCATCGGCTGGGGCGGCGACGACAACGGCTACGGGCCAGGGATCGTGTTCCATACCCACCCGATAAAAGCCTTTGAATTTACCCTCGGGGTTTTTGAAGGCAATGGCGACTACAACAACATGTTCGACCAGCCTTTCATCATCGCTGCCGTCGAAATCGAAAATTACAAGGACGATCTCGAAAGCCATTACCGCATCATGATTTGGACAAACGAACAAAATCACTCAACGATGCTGGACAAAACGATCTTTGCCACTCACAACCGCGGCGTCGCCATCAGTGTGGATCAGGCCTTGAACGAACACTTCGGACTGTGGGCGCGCGCGGGCCTTCAGGACGGAAAAGTCAGTGAATTCGACCGCCACGCCTCGCTGGGGCTACAAGCCAGTGGGCCGATGGGCAGAGACCGTGATCACACAGGCATCGCCATCGGGGCGACATGGGTTAGTGATGAAAATAAACAGGCAAACAGTCTCGACAAACATGAATACGCCGCCGAAGCCTATTACAATTTCCACGCGGCGCAAGGGGTTCATATTTCCCCCGACATTCAGTACATTGTCCATCCCGGCGGAGACGGCAGCGTGGATCCCATCACCGTTTACGGCCTTCGGGCGCAACTGGTTTT
>JBHHXB010000170.1:0-4425 GCA_046756825.1 Nitrospiria bacterium
TCGCCTTGTTCGCTCAAAAAGGTGTGTGCGGATTCGGTGAAACACGGCGTTCTACGATAAGTTTTATAGATAGATAGACAGGCAGTCAGCACGCGTTCGGAGGATTATGAAAAGCAGGTTGAACAGTTCAGAGCCACACCATCCCGCCGGGATGCCCTCAAAACAGGGTCTCTACGATCCTCAAAACGAACACGATAGCTGCGGCATCGGTTTTGTCACCCATATCAAAGGTGTCCGCTCGCATGACATTATTCAAAAAGGTCTCGAAATTCTCGAAAATTTGAGCCATCGGGGCGCGGCCGGTTGCGACCCTCTCACCGGAGACGGGGCGGGCATGATTTTGCAAGTGCCGCACCGCCTCCTGGAGCGATCCGCCGGAGAAATCGGCATCACCCTTCCCTCTCCGGGTGACTACGGCGTGGGCATGGTTTTTCTCCCCCCGGACCCTCGTGACCGTCAAGCCTGCGAGAAAATTTTCGAACGCATTATTGTGGAAGAGGAGCAGCGTCTTTTAGGATGGCGCGACGTCCCGACAAAGGAAGACCACATCGGCCACGTGGCCAGGGAAAGCATGCCGGCCATCCGTCAAATCTTCATCGCCCGTGATATTTTAAGCGAAGCCGAATTTGAGCGAAAACTCTATGTGCTGCGACGGCGTGTTAAAAACGCCGTGTGTCAATCCGCGATTCGAGGCAAGGACTTTTTTTATGTCTGCAGTCTGTCATGTAACACCATCCTTTATAAAGGACTGCTTTTGCCGGATCAGCTCCCCCGCTTTTTTCCCGACCTGGCCGACCCGGAGACCGTGAGCGCCATTGCGCTCGTTCATTCCCGCTTTTCAACCAACACCTTTCCAAGCTGGCCCCTGGCGCATCCCTTCCGCTACACCTGCCACAACGGGGAAATCAATACCCTCAAAGGCAATGTCAACTGGATGCGGGCGCGGCAGGGCCGCTTTTCATCGGCACATTTTAAAAACGATTTACAAAAACTTTTTCCCATTATCGACACGGAGCAAAGTGATTCGGCCTGTTTTGACAACGCCCTGGAGTTTCTCGTCATGGGCGGCCGCTCCCTGCCCCACGCCATGATGATGCTGATTCCCGAAGCCTGGGCGGGTAATCCGCACATGGATCTCGACCGGCGCGGGTTTTATGAGTATCACGCAGCCATGATGGAACCCTGGGACGGGCCCGCCGCCATTGCCTTCACCGACGGCAAAACCATCGGGGCCACACTGGACCGGAACGGACTGCGGCCCGCGCGCTATCTCGTGACACAGGACGACCTCGCCGTTCTGGCCTCCGAAACCGGCGTACTTGAATTTGATCCCGCGGAAATCCGCATCAAGGGCCGGTTACAGCCGGGCAAAATGTTTTTGATTGACACCGAGCAGGGCCGCATCATCAACGACGAGGAAATCAAGGCCAAAATTGCTTCGCAGCAGCACTATCGTGAATGGGTGTCAACCTACCGCATCAGCCTCAGTGAACTGCCGGAGCCGCTCAACCTGCTCCAGCCAAACCACGCCACCTTGCGCCAGCGTCAGAAAACCTTTGGCTACACCGTCGAAGACCTCAAAATGCTCCTGACGCCCATGGCCGTGAATGGCGAAGAAGCCATTGGCTCGATGGGAAACGACACACCGCTTGCCGTTTTATCGGGTCAGCCGCAACTGCTTTTTAAGTACTTCAAACAGTTGTTCGCGCAAGTCACCAATCCCCCGATTGATCCGATCCGGGAACACCTGGTCATGTCGCTGATTACCACGATCGGACCAAAGGCCAACCTTTTGGCGGAAACCCCGCAACACGCCCGGCGGATTAAAATCAGGCAGCCCATTTTGACCAATGCCGATCTCGAAAAAATCCGTCAACTTTCCGACCCGCACTTCAAACCCATTACCTTAAAAATGTGCTTCCGGGCCGCCAATGGCCCGAAAGAGCTGGCCATTGCGGTCGATCGGCTTTGTCAGGAGGCCAGTGACGCAATTGCGGCGGGGTACAAATTTATTATTCTCAGTGACTGGGATGTTGATGAACAATGGGCGCCGATTCCCTCACTGCTGGCTGTGTCAGCCGTGCACCATCATTTGATTCGGGAATCGCTCCGCACGGAAATCGGTCTCATCGTCGAGACCGGAGAGGCCCGAGAAGTCCCTCACTTCGCCCAGTTGATCGGCTACGGCGCGGGCAGCGTCAATCCCTACCTCGCCTTCGAAACCCTTACGGACATGGCGCGGGAAGCCTATCTGCCCGAGACGATCGACGAAGCCACGGCGGAGAATAAATACATCAAGGCCGTCAACAAAGGACTGCTCAAAATCTTTTCAAAGATGGGGATTTCAACCGTTCAAAGTTACTGCGGCGCGCAAATCTACGAGGCCGTCGGCCTGAATCAGGACACCATCGACCGCTACTTTACCGGCACGCCCTCCAAGATTGACGGCATCGGCATCGACACCATCGCGGAGGAAGTCCTCAAACGCCACACCGCCGCGTATCACACCGTGCATCCCGTCCGGCAGCTTGATTTCGGCGGCGAGTACCACTACCGCATTCAGGAAGAACACCACAACTGGAATCCCGAAACCATCGCCACCTTGCAGCACGCCACAAGGGAAAACAGCTACGAAACCTATCAAAAGTTCGCGCAAATCGTGAACGACGAATCCAGGCGGCGTTCCACCTTGAGAGGGCTCTTTGAATTCAAGGAAACCACGCCGGTTCCGCTCGAGGAAGTCGAACCCGCCTCAGAAATCATGAAACGCTTCACCACAGGTGCGATGTCCTACGGCGCGATCAGCGAGGAATCCCACGAAACCCTGGCCGTCGCCATGAACCGTATCGGCGGACGCAGCAACACCGGCGAGGGCGGTGAACACGAGGAGCGCTTCACGGACGAGCGCAACAGCAAAATCAAGCAGGTCGCTTCGGGACGCTTCGGCGTCACGGCGAACTACCTCGTCAACGCCGAGGAGCTGCAAATTAAAATGGCGCAGGGCGCGAAACCCGGCGAGGGCGGGCAGCTTCCCGGCCACAAAATTGATGAAATCATCGCTAAAATCCGTTACTCGACACCGGGGGTCACGCTCATCTCCCCGCCCCCGCACCACGACATTTATTCCATCGAGGACCTGGCGCAGTTGATTTTTGATCTTAAAAATGTCAATCCCACGGCGGCCGTTTCGGTGAAACTGGTCGCGGAAGTCGGTGTCGGCACGGTGGCTGCGGGCGTTTCCAAGGCGCACGCCGATTTGATTCTTATTGCGGGCGATTCGGGGGGCACAGGGGCCTCTCCCCTTTCCTCCATCAAGTACGCGGGTCTGCCCTGGGAGTTGGGGCTGGCTGAAACACAGCAGACCCTGGTTTTAAATGATTTACGCAGCCGAACACGTATCCAGGCCGACGGGCAATTCAAGACCGGGCGCGATGTCGTTATCGCCGCCTTGCTCGGCGCGGAAGAGTACGGATTTTCGACCGCGCCTCTCATCGTCGAAGGCTGCATCATGATGCGAAAATGCCACCTCAACACCTGCCCCGTCGGCATCGCGACCCAGGACACCGAACTTCGTAAAAAATACCGGGGCCAGCCGGAGCACGTCATCAACTACTTCCGCTTTGTCGCCGAAGAAACGCGGGAATGGATGGCCAGGCTGGGCTTTAAAACCATCGACGAAATGGTCGGCCAGTCGGACCGCTTGCATTTTCAAAAGGCCGTCGATCACTGGAAGGCGAGAGGACTCGATCTCGCGCCCATCCTTTATCAGCCCAAAGTCAGCCCGGAGATTCCGCTTTACTGTGTCAAGCCGCAAAATCACGGACTCGAAAACGCGCTGGATGACACGCTCATCGAAAAGGCAAAACCGGCGCTCGAAAGCAAGGAAGCTGTCCACGAAAAATTTTCGATCCGAAACATCAACCGCACCGCCGGGGCCATGCTCTCGGGTGAAATCGCCAAACGCTACGGCTCGGCGGGATTGCCGGAAGACACGATCCGCTTTGATTTCACCGGCACGGCCGGGCAGAGTTTCGGCGCGTTTTGCGCCAAGGGACTCACGCTGACTTTGGAGGGCGACGCGAACGACTACACGGGAAAGGGGCTCTCCGGCGGAAAGATCATTGTCTATCCGCCCAAAACTTCCATCTTTGTTCCCGAGGAAACCATTCTCATCGGAAACACCTCGCTTTACGGGGCGACGGGGGGAGAGGCCTATTTTTACGGCGTGGCCGGAGAGCGCTTCGCCGTCCGCAACAGCGGGGCGACGGCTGTCATTGAGGGTGTCGGCGATCACGGCTGCGAATACATGACCGGCGGCGTCATTGTCGTCCTCGGTAAAACGGGCCGCAACTTCGCCGCCGGTATGAGCGGCGGCCTGGCCTTTGTCCTCAACGAAGACAACACCTTCGAGCGGCAGTGCAACCT
>JBHHXB010000171.1:0-4407 GCA_046756825.1 Nitrospiria bacterium
CTGTTGACGCCTTCAAAAAGCACCGGTGTCGCCAGATTTTTTAACGGCACCAGCCCGCCGGAGCTGTTTTTGATTTTAAGCTGATCCAGATAGCGGTAATCACTGCGAAAGGGCGCCGCGAATTTGACAACCAGATCGATCATTTCATTGCCCCAGCGAATTTTCGTGGCCTCCTCTCCGTGAATCGAGGCCCGCACCGCCTGGGCGACAGCCGTGGTATCCACACCATACAAGGCGGCCTTCGCGGCATCGACCTGAAACTGCACCTCCCGCTTCCCGCGTGAAAAGTCATCCCGGATATCGGACACGCCCGCGATGCTTCCGAGATAGCGCTGCATGTCATCCGACCGGTCGCGCAGGCGGTTCAAATCCTCCCCCCTGATTTTGATTTCAATCGCCGCGCCCATGGGCGGGCCGCCCTCAATGGCTTCAACCTTGAGGGATCTCAGCCCGATCAGGCCTTCAGCTTTTTCCCGCATTTGCTGCAAGAGTTCGTAGCCGTTGGCCCGGTCGGGGAGGTCGAAATCCGCCAACTCGACATAGACCTGTCCCAGGTGGCTGCCGGTTTGAATCCGGCCCGTCTCGGGGTCCATCTGACGGCCAATGAGGGAGACAATGGCATTCACGTCTTTTTCGGGCAGGGTCTTGGCGAGGGCTTCGGCCTCGGCCACGCGGCGGGCGGTTTCCTCCAGTTTTGATCCGGTTTCCGTTTCCATCGTCACCATGAATCCGGGGATGTCTTTTGTCGCGAAAAGCACGAATTTCTGAAAATGGTAGGCCCCTCCGATCAGCCCCGCAGTGATGAGAAATACGCCAAAAACAAAGACATAGCGGCGGCGAAGGACAAAGACGAGTCCCTTCTGATAAAGGCGGCGGAGACGGGAGAACCACCGGGCTTCAATCCGGCTTGTTTTTGATCCCGTTTTCTCCGCGTGGGCGAAATCAGCCAAGTGAGAAGGCAGAATCAGCAAGGCTTCGAAGAGTGAGACCAAGAGCACAATACTGACAACAATCGGGATAACCCGCATGAATTTTCCTAAAATCCCCGTCATCATGAGCATGGGAATAAAGGCGGCCACAGTCGTGACCACCGTGGCGATGACGGGCAGGGCGACCTCGTTTGTCCCGAGAATGGCGGCCTGAAGCGGGGTACGTCCCAGGCTCAAGTGCCGATAGACGTTTTCCGTAACAATGATGGCGTCGTCCACAACCAGACCCAAGACCAGAATAAGCGCGAACAAGGACAGCATGTTGACCGTCTGCCCGAAGAGGGGCATCAAAAAAAATCCCCCTAAAAAAGACGCCGGAATGCCGACGGAAGTCCACAGGGCCATGCGCCAGTTTAAAAAGCTGAACAGCGTGATACACACCAGGGTAAAGCCGATGGCCCCGTTGAAGTACAGCGTTTTGAGGCGGGATTGTATCCAGATCGCGCTGTTCTGCGTCAGGCTGATATTGAGGGTTTCGGGGAGCGAGGCGCGAAGCGCCACCGCCACGTCTGAAATGTCATTCATGATGTTAATCGCGTCGCCCCTGGGCTGCTTGGTGACGTTGAGCGTAATGGCCCGCTCCCCGTTCACACGGTCGTAAGCCCGCTCCTCCTCGAAAGTGAGCCGGGCTTTTCCGATATCGCGAAGCCGCAGATGACGGCCGCCCGCGTGCGGCCGGATAATCAGGTTGTCCACTCCCGGGAGGCTTTTGAATTTTCCGACAGTTCGAATCAGCAGCTCGTTTTTTTCTCCCTTGAGCCCCCCGCCCGCGAGATCCAGGTTTTGCGTCTTCAGCGCCAGGAGCACTTCCCGGATACCGACGCCGAAGGCGTACATCCGGTCAGGGTCGAGCTCGAGCCAGATTTCCTGATCGCGATAGCCCCCGAGGATGACCGAGCCTACGCCGTCAATGCGCTCGATACGGTCTTCGAGGTCGTCCGTGATTTTTCGAAGTGTGTTTTCCGGCAGCGGGCCGCTCACCCCGATGACGACGACCGGGGCCTCAAATTCGACGGCGATTACAATGGGCTCGTCGGCTTCATCCGGCAGGTCGTCCATCCGTTCGATTCGGGAGCGGACATCCTGGGCGACGATTTTCATGTCGCGCCCCTCCTCCAGTTCCAACTCGATCATCGAAAGCCCCTCGACGGAACTGGATTCGATATGGGCGACGCCCTTGATTTCCTTCAGGGCCTTTTCAATCGGGATGGTGATTTCCTTTTCGATCTCCTCGGGGGAGACGCCGGAAAAGGCCGTCGTGACTGCAACGCGGTCGATGGACACGATGGGAAAGACCTCGCGCGGCATGGCCTTAAATCCGATAAACCCGCCGATGATCATCACCAAAAGAAGCAGGTTGACCGGCACGCGGTTATGGACGGAGAGATGGGCAATCTTCATTCGCGGTTTCCAGGACGTTTTTGTGCTGCCTCAGCATACCCGTTTTGCCTTGTTTTTTTCATCCCTAATCATGGCGGTAACGGCGCGCGATGGGAACGCTCGACACCTCCCGCTTGCCATTTATCGGGGCGCTCGGTTAAAATCACGCCACGAAAACCGGAGGGTTCGTGAAAACCCGCCCGGCTTGGGGAATGTTCGGATGAGCCGCTTTGAATTGCTTCGGCGCCATATGGTCGAAGAGCAGCTGCGTGCAAGAGGGATTCGGGATGCGCGCGTACTGTCCGTGATGGAGAGGATTCCCCGGCACCTTTTCGTCCCGGAGGTGTTTCAAGATCGTGCCTATGAGGATCACGCGCTTGTGATCGGCGAGGGTCAGACGATTTCCCAGCCTTTCATTGTCGCCCTCATGACGGAGGCCCTGGGCTTGTCGGGCGAAGAGAGGGTTCTGGAAATCGGGACCGGCTCCGGCTATCAAACGGCGATTCTCGCGGCGCTTTCGGCCCGTGTGGATTCGCTTGAGCGGATTGATGTGTTGATGGAAAAAGCCCGTTCTGTTTTGGAAAGGCTGCATTATTCAAATGTGCGGATGCAATCCGCCGACGGCTCGATGGGCTGGAAGGCGGAAGCCCCCTTTGAGGCCATTTTGGTGACGGCGGGCGCGCCGGAAATCCCGCAGTCCCTCATCGACCAGCTTGCGGACGGGGGGCGCCTGGTCATCCCTGTGGGAGATCGGACGTCGCAGGTCTTAAAAAAGGTGACGAAAACAAAAATGGGTGTCATTGAAACCACGTTGACGGGCTGCGTCTTTGTGCCTTTAATCGGTGTCGAAGGCTGGCCGGAAGAAACGCCGGAAAGCAATACATGACGCCTGTGTTGAAATTTGGAGTGGAGTGGCCGCATGTTGCGCATCACGAACACGCTGTCCCGAAGTAAAGAAGCCTTGACGCTTCAAAAATCTGGAGAGGTGTCGCTCTATGTCTGCGGGGCGACCGTTTACGACCACTGCCACGTGGGCCACGCGCGCTCTGCCATCATATTCGATGTGATTCGAAATTACCTCGAATATCGCGGACTCACCGTCCGCTATGTCAAAAATTACACCGATGTGGACGATAAAATCATCGCGCGCGCCGAAAGAGAGGGACGCAGCTTTCGGGATGTCGCCGACGAATTTATCGCTGCCTATAACCGGGACATGATTCGCCTGGGCGTGGGACGCCCCACCGTGTCGCCCAAGGCCACTGACCACATTCCGGACATGATCGCACTTATCGAAAACCTGATTCAAAAAAACATGGCCTACGCCGTGGAGGGCGACGTGTACTTTGATGTGAGCGCCTTTGTGCCCTACGGCAAACTCTCCCGGCGGAATTTAGAGGACCTGGTGTCCGGCGCGCGGGTGGACATTGATCCGCGCAAGAAAAATCCGCTGGATTTCGCCTTATGGAAAAACTCAAAACCGGGCGAGCCCGCCTGGGAAAGCCCCTGGGGGATGGGGCGTCCGGGCTGGCATATCGAATGCTCGGCCATGGCGATGAAGCATTTAGGCCCGTCCATTGATTTGCACGGCGGCGGCGAGGACTTGGTTTTTCCTCACCATGAAAATGAAGTCGCCCAGTCGGAAGCCGCCACCGGCCAAGCCTTCGCGTCCTGCTGGGTTCACCACAGCTTTGTCACCATCGACCGGGAAAAGATGTCGAAATCGCTGGGTAATTTTTTTACGATTGACGAGATTTTTAAAAAGTCGCCTCAATTCCCCGAAGCCGTTATCGGCGAAGTACTCCGCTTTTACTTGCTTTCGATTCACTACCGCTCGCCCATTGATTTTTCGGATGAAGGCCTGAAAACCGCGAAAAGCGGGCTGGATAACTTCTATGTTTTATTTCAAAAAATAGATGAGATTTCAAACGAGCCGAACGCAGATACCGCTGAACAGTCTCCGCCGGAACTCGCGGATTTTCAATCCCGTTTCGAGGCCGCGATGGATGATGACTTTAATACGGCGCGGGCCATCGGC
>JBHHXB010000172.1:0-4360 GCA_046756825.1 Nitrospiria bacterium
TACGGGGGCGGCATCGCGGCCTCGCGCATGGCCCGGACAGGGCAGACAGTATGCGTGCTGGAGCGGGGGAAGGAGCTTTTGCCCGGGGAATACCCGGACACGGAATCCGAGGCCCTGCACGAATTTCAGCTCGATACTCCAAAAGGGCACGTGGGCTCCGAGACCGATTTGTTTGATATGCGGGTGAACGATGACATCAATGTTGTCATCGGCTCCGGTTTGGGCGGGACCTCGCTGATTAACGCCAATGTCGCCGTCCGCGCCGAAGACCGCGTATTTGAAGATGCGCGCTGGCCGAAGGCCTTTCGGGACGATTTGAAAACGCGGGTGGAAGCGGGCTACCGGCATGCCGAGGACATGCTGAAACCCAACCCCTACCCGAAGGATTCCCCACGTTTGCCGAAACTGGAGGCCATCGAACGCTCCGCGGCCTGCATGCGTCAAACGAGTTACCGCCTGCCCATTAACGTCAGTTTTGAATCCCAAGTGAATCACGTCGGTGTTCAGCAGGATGCCTGCACGCTCTGCGGGGACTGCGTATCGGGCTGTAATGTCGGCGCGAAAAACACGACGCTCATGAATTATCTGCCCGACGCGAAGAATCACGGCGCGGAGATTTTTACTCAAGTCGCCGTCCGGCGTCTGGAACGGGAAAACGGGCGCTGGCTCGTGCATTATCAGGTCTTGAATTCCGGCCGTGAAAAGTTTGACGCCCCGACTTTGTTTGTGGCGGCGGACAACGTGATTTTGGGCGCGGGCACACTGGGTTCGACTGAAATCCTGCTGCGTTCCAAGGCGGCGGGTTTGCCGCTTTCGGATCAGGTGGGGGCCCACTTCAGCGGCAACGCCGATGTCTTGGGCTTCGGCTACAACAACGACAGCGAAATCAACGCCATCGGCTTCGGCGACAAAGACCCGGAGGAAATGGCGCCGGTCGGCCCCTGCATCACGGGCGTCATCGACATGCGGCACCGGGAAAATCTGGATGATGGTCTGGTGATCGAGGAAGGCGTGCTCCCCGGCGCGCTGGCGGGCGTTCTGCCGGGTGCCTTTGCGCTCGCCAATAAATTGGTCGGAAAGGACACGGACGAGGGCTTCGTGGACTCTGTGAAAGAAAATGTACGCGAGTTGGAGAGCCTGGTGCGCGGGGCCTATCACGGGGCCGTTCACAACACGCAAACCTATTTGATCATGGCGCATGACGACGGAAAGGGGCGCATGTTTTTAGAAGACGATCGTCTGCGCATCGACTGGTCCGGCGTCGGCAAGCAGCCGATTTTTGACGTTGCGAACCAGCGCTTGAAAGAGGCGACGGCGGCGGGTGGTGGAACCTATGTCAAAAACCCGCTCTGGAGCAAGATCACAAACAACAGCCTCACAACCGTGCATCCGCTGGGCGGCTGCGTGATGGCTGAAGGCGCCGAGACGGGTGTGACGAATCACAAGGGCCAGGTCTTTTCCGGGGCAAGCGGCGACGCAGTGCACGAGGGGCTGTATGTTTGCGATGGCGCGGTGCTGCCGCGCTCCGTTGGTATCAATCCCTTTTTGACGATTTGCGCCGTGGCCGAGCGCAGCTGCGCACTCTTGGCGAAAGACAAGGGCTGGGTGATCAATTACACCCTGCCCTCGCAGGCCAACTTTACGCCGGAGCAAAAAACACTGGGTCTTCAATTCACGGAGACGATGCGGGGCTATTTTTCGACGGGAGAGAAAAGCGATTACAAAGAAGCCGCGAAAGCAGGGAAGGCGGCCGGGTCGCCCTTTGAATTTACCCTCACCGTAATTTTGGACGACCTGGATCGGATGATTACCGATGAAAAACACGAAGGCCGTATTGTCGGCACGATGGTGGCTCCCGCGCTTTCCGAGGCCCCGCTTTCGGTCAGTGACGGGTTTTTCAATCTCTTTGTGAAAGACCCCGGCGAGCCGGACGCCTATCAAATGCGCTACCGCATGAAACTGCACGCGGAGAATGGCGATACCTATTATTTTGACGGCTTTAAGGAAATCAAGGACGACCCCGGCTTTGACATGTGGGAAGACACAACGACTTTGTTCATCACAGTGTACCGGGGAGAAAGCCCGAGTGAAGCTGTGGCGGGGAAGGGCATTTTGCGGATTTTGCCCGAAGACTTTATCACGCAGTTGACGACAGTGAAGGTCTTAAACAGTGAAAATCTCAAGCAGCGTCTGGCCGCGAAGGCCCGCTTCGGAAAATTTTTCGCGGGTGGTCTGTACGACGCCTTTATCGCCCCGATGATCAAAAAATCCGGCGACGCCCTCAAACTCAAAAGTCTGAGATTTAAATCATGAGGGGACATCAATGGGCGGATTAAAACAACGGGTCGTGCCGTTTAAAGCGGGCGACGGCATGGCGTTAAATGTGATTCATGTGACGGGGGAGACGCCGCCCACAAAGGGGCCCGTGCTGCTCGTGCACGGCGCGGGGGTGCGGGCGAATCTGTACATGCCGCCGACGGAAACGACCTTCGTGGATTATCTGATCGAACACGGCTACGACGTGTGGCTGGAGAATTGGCGCGCGAGTATCGACTTTCCGCCCAACCCATGGACGCTGGATCAGGCGGCGCTCTACGATCACCCCGAGGCCGTGAAAACGGTTGCGGCGGAGACGGGCTGTAACGAAATGAAGGCCGTCATCCACTGCCAGGGCTCGACCAGTTTCACAATGTCCGCCGTGGCGGGGCTCGTGCCTCAGGTCACGACAATTGTGAGTAACGCGGTGTCGCTGCATCCTGTACTGCCGCTGTGGTCTATGTTTAAATTGAAAGTCTTCATCCCGCCGACGGAAAAGCTTACGCCCTATTTGAATCCGCAATGGGGGATTTCCGCGCCGACGTTTATCGCCAAACTCATTGCCGCCGCGGTTGAGCTGACGCACCACGAATGCGACAACGCCGTCTGCAAGCAAGTGAGCTTTACTTACGGCTCGGGCTTTCCCGCGCTGTGGTCACACGAAAATCTGAATGATGAGACCCATGAGTGGTTGAAGGCGGAATTCGCCGAAGTGTCGATTCCGTTTTTCAGGCAGATTACAAAATGCGCCGACAAAGGGTGCCTGATTTCCGTAGAGGGCAAAAAAGAGTTGCCGTCCGATTTCGCGGCGGGGCTGCCGAAGACCGACGCGCGTTTCGCCTTTTTCGCCGGCATGGACAACCGCTGTTTTTTGCCGAAAAGCCAGGTCAGCAGTTTTGAATATTTTGACGGCATTCGCAAGGGCTATCACAGCCTGCATCTCATGCCGCACTACGGACACCTGGATCCCTTTTTGGGAAAAAACGCGGCGAAGGACACCTTCCCCTTAATGCTTCAGGAGCTGGACAAACCTCATTAAAGGGATCTTTGAATAATAAGGATCAGCGATGTCATTACCGAAGCGATTAAAAAGACAAAGAGGGCGCTACGGCCTGGTGGACGGTATCCCCTTTGAGCTGCCTGTGGCCTCAAAGGAATCCCCTGCGCTGATGGCGGCCTATACCATTGACTACGAAAAAGCGAGACGCCTGATGCCGGGCCGCGAGATTCATCCCTTTCGGATTTGGAACAAGGCGGTGCTTCTGATCACCGTCATCAATTACCGGATCACGACCATCGGGAAATATGTCGAATTCAGCGTCGGCATCGGCTGCACGCACGGTTGCAAACCAGCCCCCCGCTTGCTGCCGCTTATTTTCATGAAACCCTTCGGTACGGGCCAATATGTCTTTGATTTGCCGGTTAGCTCCATTGTCTCCGTGAAAGGGGGGAAGGGGATTTGGGGTATGCCGAAGCATCAGGCCAACCTGGATTTCATCATCAATGAAGACAGCGTGAGCAGCCAATATGATTTGGACGGTCAGTTTGTGATGAAGATCGAGGTGAAGCGGGCAAAAAAAGAGACCTTTCCTGTGAGCATGAGCGGCGCGAATTACTGCGCCTTTCGCGGCATGCTGATGAAGTCCTATGTCTATTTCAAAGGCAAGGCCGGATTTTGTCTCTTTAAAAAAGGGTCGGCCAAACTTACGTTAGGCGATCATCCGCGCATTAAACCCCTGAAGGATTTGGATATCAGTGCCAATCCCATTTTTAGCGGGTTTTTTCCCGAGACGAACGGCGTCCTGGACGATCATTTCGAAAACTGGTTTCTGGATTACCCGGAAGTCCCCCGGGACATTCCCCAAGGCCTCGAAAGCGTGGTCGATTTGGATCAAAGCCAGGAATGGCTCGCTCCGCCGAAGCCGATTTAGCCGTGCGCGTAATGAGTGTGTAAATGTCCGTTGACGCCTGACGCCGTCTCCCGCCGAAAGCGGCATCATGGGTATGTGTTCGCCCTGATTTTTTGATGCTGCAATTTTTTATT
>JBHHXB010000173.1:0-4343 GCA_046756825.1 Nitrospiria bacterium
ATATTCAAGCGGGATGATCATCCGGATGTTTTTAGCTCAGACCGCGCAGCAACTGAGCTGATCGACTGATTTTCGAAAGGACAATGCGGCCAGCTTGAGGGCCTCCGAATTCGTCAAATAGGGATGGAAGGCCTTGGACAGCTCCGTTGCCGTGATGCCGTACTTGAGGGCCAGGCTGATCTCCATGACGAGTTCGCCCCCCTCCGGCGCGAGGATGCGCCCCCCCACCAGGCGGTCCGTCGCGCGGTCCCGGACCAGGGTGATCCATCCGCGCGTATCCCGCGCGGCCAGGGCGCGCGGGACCTGGGCCATCGACAAAGTGACGGCCTCGGCATCGATGCCCGCATTCTTGGCTTGAGCTTCATCCATACCGGCGCCCGCCGCCTGCGGATCGGTGAAGATGACCCAGGGCAGGGCGCGGTAATCCCGTTTTTTCCCTTGACCCGTTAAAGCGTTCTCCACGGCCAAGGCCCCTTCATAGGCGGCGGTGTAGACGAATTGCGGCGCGCCGATGACGTCGCCCGCCCCAAAGATCCCCTGCACGGCGCTCTCCAATATATCGTCGACGACCATCTCGCCCTGGGGTCCGAGCGCGACGCCGACGGCTTCAAGCCCCAAACCCTTCGTATTGGCGCGGCGGCCCGTTGCGGCGACGACGTGCGGGGAGGAGAAGACCGCTTCTTCCCCGCCGATGTCCGCAGTGAGAACGATCCCCTCTTTTTTCCGCCAGGCGGATTTCAATGAGACCCCGGTTCGAATGTCGATCCCTTCCGCCCTCAGATAGCCGCACAGGGTCTCGCTGAATTCCGGCGACTCGTCCGGCAGGATGCGCGGCGAACGCTGGAGGACCGTGACCTTTGTGCCGAAGCGGGCAAAGATCTGCGCGAGCTCCAAGGCGATGTAGCGCCCCCCGAGCACGATGAGGGTTTCGGGCAGCCGCTTCATCTCAAAGGCCTCGGTGCTGGTCATGACGCCGGCCTCCCGCAGGCCGGGGACGGGCGGGATGTAGGGCGAGGCGCCCGTTGCTATCAGGATTTTCTCGCCGCGGATTTTCCGGTCCGCCACCTTCACCGTGTGGGCATCCTTGATCACCGCCTTCCCGGAGAGATATTCAACATCAGGATGCCCTTCGATGAGATCGCTGTATTTTTTCTGTCGCAGGCTCGCCACCAGTTGATCCTTTTGGGCGATCACGGCCTTGAAATCGGTGAGCCAGCTTCGGCTTTGAATCCCGTCAAAGGCATGGTGTGCACGATGATGCGCCTCCGCCGCTCGGATGAGGGTCTTGGAGGGCACGCAGCCCACGTTTACGCAGGTGCCGCCGATGATCCCGTCATTGATCATGACGATCCGGGCCCCCGACTCCAGCCCCTTCAGGGCGCCGGCAAAGGCCGCCGAGCCGCCGCCCACAATGATGAGATCGGCTTCTTTTTCTGCCGGGCGACTCTCCGTTGACAGACAGCAATCACTCAACTTTCTGCTCCTTCCGCGCCGGCTCAGGAAACAAGGAGGCCTTGTAGGTATAGACGGCGTCGCTTGCCCCCTCGATCGCCGCGATCAGCTGATCGACCGTCACCGCCCCCGCCTCGTAGGTGATCCGGGCCCTGCCCTCCGACTTGGAAAAGGGGTTCCACCAGGTCAGGCGTCTTGAGGTGACCTTCGCCGCCTTCACCCCCGGGATTTCCTGTAGCCTGCCCGCAATTGCCCAGCGGCAAGTGAAGCAGGCGATGCCGTCCACCTTGAGCAGGACCTCCTCGTATTGCGCGGACGCCTCGGCGCGCGCCGTCTCCGGCAGGGCGATCAAGAGGCTCATGCAGAGGAACAAGAAACACAAAGATGTATGAAGCCGGTTGCATGGTTTCATGCGTGATTCCCTCAAATGTTCCGCAGTTCTATTCATCGCCAAAAAACCGAATCCGGTTCTTCAAGCGCCCCAACGCAAAGGCCTCCGGCACCGAAAGCAGGAAAGTGTCCGGATGCCTTGAAACCCACTGCCGTCCTGCTTCCGGAGAGGCAAAGAAATGGACGTAGCGGCAAAAGTGGCGCACGACGTCTTCCTGCACCTTCGCCGCCTCCGGCGTGATGAAGGAGAGCACCGCCTCCGCCGGACTCGGATCCAACACGGCCTCCGGTGTGACGCGAAGGCGGATGGGCCGACCCGTCTCGGCGCAGCGCGATTGCACCTGTGCGGTCTTTCCGATCAGCTGCGGAATAAACAGCGCATCCCAGGCACACCAGGTATAAAGCCCTTTTCCATCCACTTCAAAATGATGATCCATTGCGGGCAGGGCCAATCCCCAAAAACCGACGACCTGTTGTTCGTCGTTCAAATAAACGCCGGGCCATCTTTTGAGCCGGTCTTCGATCTTCCCGACGGGGAGGGGGACAGGGCCGAGGCCAATCGTTTTGCGGAGACGGCCTCTCCCTCGGCCAGAAGGCGGTAGAGTGCGAGCGCGAGGCCTTTTTCCTCTGCGTCCAGCCTCGGGAACAGCCCGGCCATGAGCTCGGCCAGGTCGTCGATCTTTCCTTGTCCGTTTTTTAGCGTCCGCATCGACGACACCCGTGAAATAGCTTCGCCTACCCGATCGCCAGGAGGTAGGGCGAGAGGATGAATAGAATCACCACGGCGGTATTCGTCCACAGGAGGATCTTTTCCTTTCTGTATCGCTTGGCCGAACCGGCCCCGCCGGAAAGGCAGGCCTTCCGCCGTGGACCGTAGACCGCATAGTAATTGAGCGCCAGAAAGAACAGCGCCGCGGTGATAAAGAGATTTTGAAAGGGGATCAAGGCCTTGAGGAATCCGGCCGCGGCGCCCAAGAGTCCCGCCGTGCCGGCCCCCGCGCCCAGCCCGCCCACCACGGCGGGGCCGAGACAACAGGCAGAAGAAAACAAGGCAGAAACCGAGGCAATCAATCCTTTCATGAACGACCTCCGTCAATGTATTTGCCGCAGATTCTTTGTGCTTCTTTCCGGCAGCCGGCGCCACTCCCAAACAGATCGGCCCGAGGCGTTAAGCATTGCAGGGCTGCGTCCACCCGCCGTTGCCTCCCGCCGCCATCAAAAACAATCAGAATGTCTTTTCGTTTTCATCGTGAGACGTGCACAGTTCCTGTCGGTCCGCTCCTCAAATGCGCGGATGTTCCTCCGAAAGGCCTCCGTCACGGGCAGTCCGGCTTCCGTTTCAAGACGGCATAGATCGTGATCCCAACAAAAACGAACAGCGCCGGCAGCAGCACGAAGTCCAGATAGCCGACGGCGGCGCTCAAACCCACTGCCCCTAACAGGATGACAAGCACCGGTGTAAAACAACAAAGGGCCGCGACGATCGACCCGATGAGACCCGTGACCAAGAG
Organism: Nitrospiria bacterium; assembly: GCA_046756825.1. Lineage (GTDB taxonomy): Bacteria > Nitrospirota > Nitrospiria > SBBL01 > JAADHI01 > JAADHI01. The sequence goes on from JBHHXB010000173.1 coordinate 3,354, forward strand.
CTTATTCGGAGGCCGGTTTGTCATCGGCTTCTTTATCTTCCGCGTCCGGGGTTTCGAGTATCGGGCATTCGCTGCTCGGCGCGCCGGGTTCCCGGCAGGCCTCCTTCAATTTCACGAGGGTCTTTTTCATCCGCCGAAGGGTTTTTATCTTCTCTTCCACGTCGGCCAGCTTGGCGTCGATCCGTTTCGTGACGTCGCCGCAGGTGGCCGCGCTTTCAACCCGCAAGGCCAGCATCTCGGCGATTTCATTGAGCGTAAATCCGATCGACTGCGCATGTTTGATGAAGCGAATCCGCTGAACGTCCTTTAAGGCGTACTGCCGGTAACCCGACGCGCGGCGCGGCGGAGGGGGCATCAGTCCGCGCCGTTCGTAATAGCGGACGGTTTCAACTTTTACATGCGATGTCTTCGCCAATTGCCCGATGGTCATGGTCTTCATTTTTCATCTCCTGTTTTCAACTATAAACCCTGTACTTAAGTATAGAGTCAAGCCCTTTTTCGGAGAAAAATCAAGGATGGATTTTTTATCGATTCCCCCTTGACACCGTACTATGGTACGGGGTGTACAGTCACGATAGGAGGAAGGACGATGACGGCGAGAACCATCGGACAGATTGCAAAGGAAGCGGGCGTCGGCGTTGAGACGGTCCGCTTTTATGAACGGAAGGGGCTGATCGTGCAGCCGCCCCGGCCGCGGAGCGGCAGGTATCGCCGCTATCCGGATGAAGTCGTCGAACAGATCCGCTTTATCCGCCATGCCCAAGACCTGGGTTTTTCCCTGCGTCAAATCAAAGAATTGTTGTCGCTTCGGACGGACCCCGAAACCGACTGCGGCGATGTCCGGGAACGGGCGCAGGCCAAGCTCGAAGAGGTGAACCAAAAAATCGTACAATTGGAGGGAATCCGGCGGGCGCTGAGAAAACTGATCGCCGCTTGTCCCGGCCGGGGCGCGGTGCGGGTCTGCTCGATCCTGGAGGCCATTGCAGGCCC
>JBHHXB010000174.1:0-4321 GCA_046756825.1 Nitrospiria bacterium
TTGGCTCCCCAGGCCGGATTCGAACCAGCGACAAGACGGTTAACAGCCGTCTGCTCTGCCACTGAGCTACTGGGGAATGTCGCGGAATTTTATCCACCCGTCCTATGAATGTCAAGCCTCGAAACATCAACGCTGTCGAAAAGGGAGGGTGCGGCAACGCCTATCCTCTGATACAATAAGGCCACTTTGAAGGAGAGGAGAAGAAAGCGAAATGAATGACATTCAAACCCTCTTGCGCAACCGGATTCTGGTGATGGACGGCGCGATGGGGACCATGATTCAGGACAGAAATTTGAGCGCGGACGATTTCGGCGGGGCGGACTTCGAAGGCTGCAACGAATATCTCAACCTCACCCGCCCGGACGTGATTCAGTCCATCCATGAAATCTATTTCGAGGCCGGGGCAGACATTGTCGAAACCAACACCTTCGGCGGCACAGCCCTTGTTTTGGCGGAATACGGCCTCGAAACAAAAGTCCTTGAAATCAACCGGAAAGGGGCCGAAATCGCAAACGCCGCCGCCAAAAAATTTTCAACAAAGACGCGCCCCCGCTTCGTCGCGGGTTCCATGGGGCCGACGACGAAGGCCATCACCGTGACGGGCGGCGTCACCTTTGACGCATTACGTGATGATTTCTCCGCGCAGGCGAAAGGCTTGATTTCGGGCGGGGTTGATCTATTGCTGCTTGAAACCGCCCAGGACACCCTGAACCTCAAAGCCGGCATCATCGGCATCGTGAAAGCACAGAAAACCCTCGGCACGGCCATTCCCGTCATGATTTCCGCGACCATCGAACCCACAGGCACAATGCTCGCAGGTCAGGGTGTGGAGGCCCTTTACACGGCGCTGGCACACTTCCCCATCCTCTCCATCGGCTTAAATTGCGCGACCGGGCCGGAATTTATGACCGATCACATCCGCTCGCTTTCGGGAATGACTTCGACATTGGTCAGCGTTTATCCCAACGCCGGGCTTCCCAACGAGGACGGCCTGTATGAAGAAACACCCGCTTCACTCGCAGGAAAACTTACCCGTTTTGTGGACGAAGGATGGATCAACATCGTCGGCGGCTGCTGCGGCACGACCCCGGCCCATATCGCTGAAATCGCCAAAATGGTCGAAGGGCGGCCGCCCCGCAGTCCGAAACCGGTGTCGCGCGTCACGGTTTCAGGCATCGACTTTCTCCAAATCGAGGACGACAACCGGCCCATCATCGTCGGCGAGCGCACGAACGTCATCGGCAGCCGGAAATTTAAAAGGCTCATTGTTGAGGGAAAAATCGAAGAAGGCGCGGAAATCGGCCGGGCGCAGGTCAAGACCGGGGCGCAGGTCGTAGATGTCTGCATGGCCAACCCCGACCGGGACGAGGCCGAAGACATGAACCTCTTTATTCAAGAGCTGAACAAAAAGGTGAAAGCACCGATCATGATTGACTCGACTGACGCCGCCGTCACCGAAATCGCTCTCAAGCACTGCCAGGGAAAGTGTATCGTCAACTCCATCAATCTGGAGGAAGGCGAAAGCCGTTTCGAGCAAATCGTCCCCCTGCTGAAAACCTACGGCGGCGCGGTCGTCGTCGGCTGCATCGACGAAGACCCCGAACAAGGCATGGGGGTGACACGGCGGCGGAAACTGGAAATTGCCCAACGATCCTACGGCCTGCTGACGCAAAAATACGGCATCGCCTCAAAAGATATTATTTTTGATCCCCTTGTCTTTCCCGTCGGCACGGGGGACGAAAACTACATCGGATCGGCCGAGGAAACGATTGAGGGCATCCGCCTCATCAAAGAGGCCTTTCCCGAAGTCAAAACCATTTTAGGCATCAGCAATGTCTCCTTCGGCTTGCCGCCCGCGGGGCGGGAAGTCCTGAACGCCGTCTTTCTGTATCACTGCGTCCAAGCGGGTTTGGACTACGCCATTGTAAATTCGGAAAAACTGGAGCGCTATCCCTCCATTCCTAAACCGGAACGCGATCTTTCCGAAAACCTGCTTTTTTGGCGCGGCGATGACCCCGTGGCCGCCTTCGCCGCACACTTTAAAGCAAAGAAGACCGCCCCGGCCAAAGACAAGCCCAAGCTGCCCTTGGATGAACGCTTGGCGCAATACATCATCGAAGGCTCGAAGGAAGGGCTGATCGACGATCTTGATTTAAAAATGAAGGAAAGTGCGCCGCTCGCCATCATCAACGGGCCCTTGATGACGGGCATGAGCGAGGTGGGCCGTCTTTTTAATCAAAATGAATTGATCGTCGCCGAAGTCCTGCAATCCGCCGAGGCCATGAAGGCCGCCGTGCGCCATCTTGAGTCCTTCATGGAAAAAACGGAAAGCGCCAGCCGGGGAAAGGTCATCCTCGCAACAGTGAAGGGCGATGTACACGACATCGGGAAAAACCTCGTTGAAATCATCCTTTCCAACAATGGCTTTGAGGTCATCAACCTCGGCATCAAGGTGCCGCCCGAAACGCTGGTGGAGGCCGTGCGCGAGAACCGGCCCGACATGATCGGGCTCTCCGGCCTCTTGGTGAAATCGGCCCATCAAATGGTCGTGACCGCCAAGGATTTGAAGGCCTCCGGGATTGAGCTTCCGATTTTGGTCGGCGGCGCTGCGCTGACAAGGCGGTTTACGAACTCGAAAATCGCCGCGGAATATTCGGGGGCGGTGCTCTACGCCAAGGACGCCATGGACGGTCTCTCGCTGGCCAATCAATTGTCCGACGAAGAGGACCGCACCGCGTTGCTGGACAAAATCCAGTCGGAAAACGCCAAGGGACAGGAAGCGGGGCAACGCGACCCTCAAAAAAAGGAGAAGTCGGATTCTGAGAAAGTCGCCGGACCGCGTGTTTCATCCGTCCGGCGCGACCTGCCGATCCCGAAGCCCCCCGATTTTGATCCCCATATCATCACCGAGGGGCCGCTTCATGAAATTTTTGAATACATCAACCCCGCCATGCTCTACGGCAACCATCTCGGGTTGAAAGGCAATGTGGAAAAACTACTCGCCAAGGGGGATGAAAAGGCCAGGCGGCTGAGCGATTCGGTCGAGGCCATGAAATCCGAAACCCTGAACACAGGACATTTGTCCGCCCAGAGCGTTTATCAATACTTCCCCTGTCGCGCACAAGGGAATGATCTTTTGATTTATGATCCCGAAGACACAGAGCGGGTTTTGGAGACTTTCAGCTTTCCGAGACAAGATCACGGCGACTATCTTTGTCTTGCCGACTACTGCCGGGACGTGACCTCGCATGAAATGGATTCGGTCGCCCTCTTTGTCGCGACACTCGGGCGGGGCGTGCGGAAGCTGTCCGGGGAGTGGAAAGATGCGGGAGACTATCTGCGTTCTCATCTCTTGCAGGCCATCGCCATCGAGGGCGCGGAGGGCTTCGCAGAATGGCTGCACCGGAAAATCAGGGCCGATTGGGGCCTTCCTGACCCGGAAGACCTGACGATACGAGATATTCTAAAAAACAAGTACCGGGGGATTCGAGTGAGCTTTGGCTATCCGGCCTGCCCCGATCTCGCGGATCAGGAAAAACTCTTTCGTCTTTTGAAGGCGGCGGAAAACATCGAGGTGAGTCTGACGGACGGTTACATGATGGACCCCGAAGCCTCTGTCTCCGCAATGGTCTTCCACCACCCGGAGGCGCGCTACTTCCGCGCCGACGGCGAACGAGAGTGACTGAAGGCCTGCCGTATTTTAAGGCCCGGTCGTAAAGCGCCAAACCACGCTTGAGGTCTCTCCACCTCTACCGTCCTTCGCCGTGATTTGCCAAAGATAGGTCGTGTCAGGTGAAAGTGGGTTGGGCGGGGACGCCGAAGTCTCCACGCCGCCAGTAGTGCCCGCAGTCCCAGTATCGGTGTTACCGTTCCCGTCGCCGCCCCCGCCGCAGCCCTGCGCTAATAAAAACAACGCCGCCAGAAATAAAATTGAAATCCCCGCTTTGGTGTTCCTCCGCCGCGTTTTTTTTATGCCGAAGAAAAAGCCGAATATCAACAGGCCGCTTCCCGCAAACCCTATTTTAGAAAACGGAGGGTAGGCACTTGAGCTTTTTGCGACGGTCGTGGGAGCGCAGGAAGGGGTCTGAAACTGCGCAAATGTGCAAAGCAGTAATTCATAAGTGAGCGCATCTCCGTCGGGATCGCCCGAGGTCAGCCACTTTAGGGTGATATTCGTCGCGACACCGGTCTGTCCGTCTGTGGGGGAAACCAGCTGCGGCGCGGTAGGCGGGCTGTTGCTCCCCGCAGCCAGGGCCGTTCCCGTCAGCGTCACACTCACCTCTGTGGCAGGTGACCACGCGGGGGTTTTCCCAAAAACATT
>JBHHXB010000175.1:0-4302 GCA_046756825.1 Nitrospiria bacterium
GTTTGCTTCAACTCGGGTGGCGACGACCATGCGGCTCGTGCCCGTACCCGTCAGATAGCCCTTGATTGCCAAGGGATCAGGGGGGTTGATGTTCGAAAAGTCAATGCCGTCTTTCATCTCCGTAGCCCCGTTGATGACTACGGGAATACCCAGGAGTGTCACGATGTTGGCACCAGAGGTACTTTTGCTCTCCACGGTCGCTTCGATTTTGATGCGGTTGCCGCGGAACTGCACCTTCTTCGCGACGAGCACGCCGCCGGTGATCGTGCCTTCCACTTCCAGGCGGACATTGGCCGCGACGTCATCCGGCGCGCCGTCTTCAAAGACAGTTGTTCCGTCGGTCGTCACAGCTTGACCGTTTATCGAAAAACTGGCGATACCGGTGAAGGGAGCGTCCACTACGCCTTCGATTTCCACCTTATCACCCGCATTGGCACTGAAGGCGTCTTCCTGCTCGATACTCTCGGCGGTTAGGGTGCTTACGCCATCATGTTTGCCCTTCACTTCAACAAAGTCACCATCGTTTAAGCTGGGGGCAGGGGTAATGCCACTATAGTTAATCAACTGTGTACCAATGACAAAAGTATTGGGCGTGGTATCCAAAGAAGCGATCTTTCCCTTGATCTCCACCTCCGTTGTTCCCGCAGCGAATGCGTCGTCGCGAAGTCTGATATGGGTGGCTTGAACGACTTTGTCGTCCGAAAATACCAGACCGCTGATTTCGAGTACGGCAACTCCGGGGGTCAATGTGTTAAAGGGAACAGGGTTCCCTGCAGTGTCTTCGATTTTTGTGTTGTCATCGCGGACGACTGTTCGGCCAAGGACGGTGAGGGTATTCGTCGCGAAATTGATGTTCTCCACCGGCCCCTCGACCTCGGGTTCAAACTCCACGGTCTCGGCCGTGATGCCGTCTTCGCCGACCCTGATTTTAACCTGCATGCCAACGGCGAGGTTGGCTTGCGTCCCGGGCTTGTCATCCACCGTAAAAGTGGCGTTGTCGGTGTTGAATTTCACGCCGTTCAGGATAACACTGCCAAAACCAGTGACGGACCCCTGGCTGATGCCGGTACCGCCGATGCCGCCGGAGGCGGTTTGGTTCCCGCCGCTGCCGCCTCCGCAGGACGCGGTCAAAAGCGCGACGAGCATCAGGGGAAATATGCGTTTGAATACGTTTTTCATTGTTGTTCTCCTTCTGCAAAGTCTTCTTCAAAATAATAGATGCCGAGCCCGACGCGTTTTCGGCCCTCGCCTTCTATATCCGGATTGGTGTCCCGGTCATGCCGGGACAGCCATTGGTCTAATGCCTCCAGCAGGGATTGTCCCTGATCGGCGCTCAAGGCCCTGAGCTTTTCCATGAATTTTGCGGGGAGGTTGTTATACTCCACTTTTCTCTGGAAAAACCGGGTTTTTTGAGCGGTCAGGTTATGGTCGATGGTGTTGATGAGATCTCGAACGTCACTCCCCAGAATGTCGAGTTTTTCACTTTCTTCCGTCCCCGGAAGGTAGGCCCGGGTTTTAAGCCGGATTTTCCCGTCTTCCAAACGGGAAACGCAATCGACACGGAGCAGTTCGTCCATCACGGCGCGTACGGGCATATCGCCGCTGAAAATTTTAACCAGTTCATGAAATGTCGGCCCTTCACCTTCGAGAGGAAGGTCGGCGGGCTGTCCCGTCTCATCTAAAAATCGTTGATCCCGCACCCATCCGCTGATGACGCGGGCGGCGCGGTGGTATCGTTCCGTAACGGATTCATCATAGGGGTTGGCAAGCGTCTTCACGCGGCGGACTTCTTTGCGATTGAGTCCGGTAATGATTGAAACCCTGGAATCCGTTTGTTTTTTTCCCGGGATACCAAATTCTTTGTTGGCAACATCCACGTAGATCTTTTTCGACAAATCCGCGAAGGCCCCGTAAGGGACACCGTTGCGGAGCAGAATGCGGACGAGCGGACAAAGCAATCTTAATACGGCAGCATGGAGTATGTTTTGTGTGCTCTTCATAATTGGGATTATATTCCCAAAAACAGAAAATGTCAAGGGGATGTGGACATTTTTTCGCCAACTGTACAGGAAATAGTCTTTAGACATAGTAAAACTTCTTTGAGCGATCACGTCATACTGCATATTCACTCTCCTGCTTTAATTATAACATCGGTGGTCACGATCCCATTTTAGAACAAGATCAATAACCCTTTAAGGAAATTTAATGGCGGCTTAAGCCGGTGGATCGATTTTAAATTTTTCCATGCGGTATCGGAGGGTGTCCCGCGTTAATCCAAGGAGTTTCGAGGCACGTGTGACATTCCAGGAGGTCTGTTTGAGGGCCTTCAAAACCCATTCGCGTTCAACGCCCTCAAGTGAAATGCCTGACTGCGGGATATCACTGTCGAAACCCGGTGTTTGCTCGCTGTTGGCCGATTGTTCAATCCAGTCCGACATAAAGGTGAGTTGATTGGGGCGAATCAGATTGTCTTTCGCCAAAAGGACGGTTTGTTCAATCATATTCCGAAGTTCCCTGACATTGCCGGGCCATGTGTAGCCAAGAAGCACTTTTTTGACTTCGGGGTTAAAGTCCAGCTTGTTTTTCCCGTAGCGTTTCCTGTGGATCTTTAAAAAGTGGTCGGCGAGCAGAAGAACGTCTTCGCCCCGCTCCCGCAGCGGAGGAATGGTGAGATGAATAATGCGAAGCCGGAAAAAAAGGTCCGCGCGGAACTTCCCTTCCTGGACCCAGGTTTCCAGGGATTGGTTGGTGGCGGCAATGATGCGGACGTTGACTTTTCTGTCGCGCAAACTCCCAAGCCGCCGGACGATCTTTTCTTCCAGGGCCTTCAGGAGTTTGGCCTGAAGGGAGATATCAATTTCCCCAATTTCATCCAAGAAAAGGGTGCCGCCTTCGGCGGCTTCAAACAAGCCGATTTTCCGTTCCTTGGCATCGGTAAAAGCCCCACGCTCATAACCGAAGAGTTCCGCCTCCAGCAGATTGTTCGGGATCGAGGCGCAGTTGACCTCCACAAAGGGCTGCTTTTTTCTTGGACCGTTGTAGTGCAGCGCACGGGCGACGATTTCCTTGCCTGTCCCGGTTTCGCCCGTAATCAGGGCCGCGGGCGGAGTGCCTTCCTGCAAAGATTCCTCGGATTGAAGAATATCCGAGATGGCCTCTTTTAACACCAGAATTTTGGGAGATTCACCGATAAAGGAAAAAAGCGTGCTCTCTTCGGCCTGCTTGTCCTGGTAGTAGGATAGCGCGCCTTCCATACGTGTTTGACCGACGGCCTTATCCAGCAGCACCTTTAATTTCACCAGGACAATCGGTTTACTGAGAAAATCATTCGCCCCGAGCTTCATCGCCTGAACCGCGGTTTGGACATCCCCATGCGCCGTAATGAGGATGACTTGAGTGCGCGTGTCGATTTTCCGAATGCGGGAAAGCGCTTCGAGCCCGTCCATGCCCGGAAGTCTTAAATCCAATAAAATGATATCCGGCTTAAACGATTCCAGCAACCTGAGGCCCTGCTCCGCGGTTTCGGCCAACCGGACGTCGTAGTCCGCCCGTTCGAGATATTTTTTCATATTTTTCGCGAGCGTGAGTTCGTCTTCGATAATGAGTATGCCGTGCGACATGGTTTTACCTCGAAACGGGGATGGTCATGGTCACCGTCGTCCCCTTGTTTTTTTTGCTGGCCACCTGAATCGTTCCGCCGTGCCGTTCGATGATTCTTTTAGCCAGCGAAAGCCCCACACCAAGCCCCTTGGGTTTGGTCGTGAAAAACGGTTTAAACATTTTCTTGATTTGTTCGTTTGAAATGCCGATTCCGGTGTCCTCGATAATGATTTCAATGTGTTCGCGTTTTGCGTTCGTACGGATGGTGATCGTCAAAAGGCCGCCGTTCGGCATGGCTTCAATGGCGTTTGAAAAGATATTCGCAATCACATGACGCAAAAAGGATTCCTCCGCGTTGATCATCGGAGGGGGCTCCTCCAGATTCAAAACGTGTTGAATCCCGTGTTTTTCAAGATCCCGTTCAAAACCCTTGAGGACCGCCTTCATGACGCGGTTGATTTCGAGCGGGACCCATTTGTCGGATGCGGGCCGTGAATAGGCGAGCAGTTCACGAACCCATGCTTCCAGACGGTCGGCCTCCGCGACAATATCCTCGGCGGGCTCTTTTGAAAGCGTCTGTTCATCCAGGGCCAGTTCGGCGGTGGAGCGGATGGATGCGAGGGGATTGCGGATGCCGTGGGCGACAACGGAAGTCATTTCCCCGATGGCGACCATTGTTTCCGAAGCCACGAGTTGTTCCTG
>JBHHXB010000176.1:0-4301 GCA_046756825.1 Nitrospiria bacterium
CCGGGTTCTCAGGGCGAAGCCGCCCATTAAAACCAGGGTGTCCGCAGTGGACGATGAGCTGCTCGTGTCGGACTGGCCGAATAGCTCCGCGATGAGTTTAAGGGGGCTTCCCTCAACCTCTGACTCAAGGCCAAGGGCGTAGCGTACCTGGTCGGAAAGGTCTTTTCCCGCCGGATTGCCGATGAAATAATATCCCAGGTTAATATGCGCGGTGGCCGGAACAAAGGTTTTGCTCGCGAGGGCGACAAAGCCGACATCGACAACGCCGGAGGTTTTTAAAATATCTTCTTTAAAATCTTCCTTGCCCGCTGCTGGAAACTTAATCACCATTTGGCCTGCGATGGAAAGCGGATTGGCCGCCCGGCCTTTGATAAATCTGATTTTTGTTTTCAACAAAATGTCGCCGAGCATGTTTTTACTTTTTCCTTCGCCCCTCAAAAAAAGGACCGGGGTTTCGAGATCGAACTCCAGATTTTGAATGAGTCCATATCGAATATTGAGGCCCAATTGCGTTTTTTTGCCACGGGCGGATAAGCGGTTTAAGACGAGACCGCTTTCGATTCGATAAGTATCTTTTTCCGTCGGGATCGCTGTTTCGATGGTGAGAAAGGGCCGCTCGGCAAGGGCTTGGCCAGGCAGAAAAATCAAAAGGAAAAGGGTGGTTATTTTCAGGAACGGAATTTTCACAGGGCACATATTACGGATACCCGGTTTATGTGTCAAGCATCATGCGCGGTGTTTTTAAAAGGCCGGCTTTCTTTATTCTTGACAGGCGGGTATTGATCCCGATAGAAGTCCATTTCATGGAGAATATGTCAAAAAAATCGGGTGTCGTGATTGTGCTGGCCATGCACGGCACGCCGCCCAGGGACTTCCCCAAAGAGGAACGGAAGGAACTCTTCGAGTTGCGGGCGCGCCTCAAACATGTTGAAAGGCTGGAAGCCGCGCTTATCGCGCGGCGTGATTTTTTAGAGCGAAAAATGCGCGCGTGGCCGCGAACAAAGGAAAACGATGCCTTTCACTTCGGATCGATGGAGCTGGGCGCGGATTTGTCCTCGCAATCGGGGTGGCCTGTGGTTGTCGGTTTTAATGAATTTTGTGATCCCGATCTGGACAAGGCGATCGGCGACGCCGTGCATTTAACGACAGGAAAGGTCGTGGTCACGACTCCCATGATGACACGCGGCGGCGGGCATTCAAAAGGGGACATTCCCGAGGCTATCCGGCGGGTTCAACAACAGCATCCCGATACAGAGATCGTCTATGCCTGGCCTTTCCCGGTGCCTGCCATCGCGAAATTTCTTTCCGACCAGATTCAGGCTTTTTTGTAAAGAAGCCGGATTCGTCTAACAGCCGCCGTTTCGACGGGCACGGACGAGTGGTAATTCGTTTTCAAGATGTTCTTGTGCGGCGGGTTGCGGCTGTGGATATTTGAAGATTTTTTCCTCGTAGTTTTTGATGATGACTTCCTCGTCGTCGATGTGCAGCAGGGTTCCTTCCGGTAAAATCGCGACCTTGCCGCCGCCCTGCGGGGCGTCGATGACGAAGTGCGGGACGGCCATGCCCGAGGTGTGGCCTCTGAGCGCGCTGATGATTTCCAAGCCTTTTTCGACACGTGTTCTGAAATGCTGCGTTCCCCGCACCAGGTCGGCCTGATAAATGTAGTAGGGCTTCACGCGAATGGCTAGGAGTTTCTGCATCAGTCTTTTCATGATCTCCGGTGTGTCGTTGACGCCCTCCAAAAGCACCGTTTGGCTTCCCAGCGGGACGCCCGCATCTGCCAGCATGCCGCAGGCGCGCGCCACTTCGGGGGTGATTTCGTCGGGGTGATTAAAGTGGAGGTTCATGTAAAGTGGGTGATATTTCTTCACCATGTTGCAGAAGGCGGGCGTGATCCGTGAGGGCAGCGTGCCGGGCACGCGCGTGCCGAGACGGATGATTTCAAGATGAGGAATGGCGCGAAGCGCGGAAAGCACGCGGTCGAGCAGTTTATCGACAACCATGAGTGGATCGCCGCCGGAAAAAATAATATCCCGGATTTCTGTGTGCGCCGAAATATAATCCACGATTTTGGCGAGGTTGTCCGGGGTGAGGGTTCCGGGAGAGCCCACAAAACGCTTGCGCGTGCAAAAACGGCAGTAAATCGGACATTGATTTGTCACAAAGAGCAGCACCCGGTCCGGGTAGCGGTGCACCAGGCCCGGTACGGGGCTGTCCTCTTCCTCGTGGAGCGGGTCTGCTGCTTCGCAGGCGGTCTCGGGATAAGCCTCCTCCGGCGAGGGTACGACCTGTTTCCAAATGGCGTCCCCCTCTTCCTTGATCTGCTTTAGGAGATAGGGGGTGATCCGCATGGGATACTGATCGACAATGTCCCGGACTGTTTCAGCCGGGATACCGAGAACCTTCTCCAGGGTTTCCACATCATGGATGCTTTCTTTCAAGTCTTTTTGCCACTGATCCACTCGCCGATTCTCCCTATGTTATGGCCGTTTCATTTTCGTTTCCCCGTTCGTAGGTTTCTTCGAGATAACGCAGAATTTTCTCCTCATCGTCGAAAACCTTTTCTCCGGCGACCAGGACGGGCACGGTGTATTGCCCCGAGACTTCAAAGACCTCTGATCGTTCGCCGCGCCACACGGGTACATCTATCTTCTCATAGGTCAGCCCGAGTGCGTCAAGTTTTTCCCGCACCATCATGCAGTAGGGGCAGGATTCCAGATTGTAGAGTTTCAAAGGTATTCCTCCTGAATTCAAGGTTGCGTGACGGCGCAGGGGGCCATCACGGCGTCCACCATGCCGTGGATCAGCTTTTTCTCCAAGGAACAAACCGTCGCCAAGACACCGCCTAGCCGGGCCTCTTTCCCCTCGACAAAGTAATAGGGGGAAAGCCGAACCCGCCCCTGCATCGGAACCAATCGGTTATTCTCAAAATCCGCGTATTCAACTGTCACCTTTTTCCCCTTGTGAAACACCTGCAGGATGTAGGGGGTGGTCTGAAATGAGGCAAGCGCGTTGTCGATGGTTTCGCGCCAGGCCTCTTCCGAGAGATCGTGCCCCACGGAAACCCCGCGGCTTCCCCAGGCCAATTCCGAAAATCCGGAGGGTTTGATGACGAGTTCGCGTTCTTTCTTTTTTGCCCGGCCGAGTTGCCGAAAGTTGGTCACGGGATTTCCGGCAAGGTTGAGGCCGGGGATGACGGCGTGCGGCGGGATTTCTCTGGGATCGATCAGCCAGGTTTTGGGAAAAACACGTTCCAGGAAATCATGCGTTTCCTCTCCCAAATGCCGAAGCCAAAAGGTTTTGAGTGCGGGGTGATGAAAAAGGGCGAAGAGGCTTTTTTCTTCGAGCTGCGCTTTCGGGGGAGGTGTGAGGATGACGCGCTTTTTTTTCGCAGCGTAAAACATGAGTTCCGACTTGGGGATGTTTTTGAGGTCAAACAGCTCAAAAAAACGGTACAGAATGTCGATTCTCCGCTTTTCCCCGTTTGCGTCGATCCAAAGCCCGTCCTCGGTGAAGGCGATATCCTTCGGCTCGGCCGTGTAGGCCGGAAGCCCCCGTTTGCGAAGCGCCTTCGCCAGCCAGCGCATTTCGGGACGGTAGCTTTCTGATTCTTCGGAAATGACGATAACGAGCAGCGGATCGGGTTTAACCGAGAGTGAACGGATCATGCGCTCAAAACCGGCAACCATGCCTTCGGTGCCGCCCGCGAGGGCCGCGCCTTCCGGCGTATGCGCGGCGAAGGCCGCCGACAGGGCCGCCGTCTGCCCGATGCCCCCAGGCACGGCGTCGAGTTCCGTCGCCCTCATACCGTTATCCGTCAAAATGAGGTCGGGACGAATGACGCGGGGCAAATCCCGTTTAAAGCGGTTCATTCGTCCGTATTCAAGCACGAATTCGGGTTTCCCCCGGTTGAGGTAATCCGCCGCCCAGGAAGGGGCTTCGCCGTTGAGACTTTCAAGGTAAAGTTGATTGCAGGCTTCATAGAACGAAAGCAGGGCGTGCCCGAGTTTTTCTAAAAACAAGTGTTCCGCTTCGTTGAGCAGAAACGGCCGCGCGGCGATTCTCCAAAGGTTGTTTTGACGCGCTGTTTCTTTGGTTTCCGCTTGGGGATTGTACGGTTCGGATTGGTAAAGGCCAGCCAGGATAAGGTTTTCACGAATTTTGGCGGCGCGCCCGATCAACGAATCTTCCGGATGGCCGATTGGGGGGCGGCTGCTACTACTACTTCCCAATGTGCGAGCGCTCCAGCAAGAACATAGATTTCAATATAGCATCGGCCAAAGTTGAACCGCAAGCCGAAG
>JBHHXB010000177.1:0-4232 GCA_046756825.1 Nitrospiria bacterium
CCGCCTCGGGTTGAGGGGCTTCCGCTTCCTCTGCTTTTGGGGGCGCTTCGGCGGGTGGCGAGGCTGGCACATCGGCCTTTTCCTGTAAACGCAGTCCTTCGACGGCCGCATCCGCGATCCGGCTGGTAATCAGACGAATCGCGCGCACCGCGTCATCGTTGCCGGGAATCGGATAATCCACTTCGTCCGGGTTGCAGTTTGTATCCACAATCGCGATCACCGGGATACCCAGTCGGCGTGCTTCCAAAACAGCGGTTTTCTCTTTAATCGTATCGATAATGAACATCGCCGCCGGAAGCCGCCGCATGTTTTTGATGCCGCCCAGGGTGCGATCAAGTTGAACACGCGTTTTTTCAAGTTGAATGACTTCTTTTTTTGGCAGCCGGTCGTATGTCCCGTCTTTATCGGCAGACTCAAGCCCCTTCAGTTTTTTGATGCTTTGCTTAATGGTCGCAAAGTTTGTCAGCATTCCGCCCAGCCAGCGGTGGTTCACGAAGAACATATTACAGCGGCTGGCCTCTTCCACAATGATTTCCTGCGCCTGGCGCTTTGTACCGACAAACAAAACCGACTCTCCCTCCATTGCAAGGTCCCGCACAAATTCATAAGCCTTTGTAAAGGCCTTGACCGTTTTTTGAAGGTCGATAATATAGACATTGTTGCGCTCGCCAAAGATGTATTTCTCCATCTTCGGGTTCCAGCGTTTTGTCTGGTGTCCAAAATGAACACCGGCTTCCAATAGTTCTTCCATTTCAATCACTGGCATATCAAAATCTCCCTGGTTTGGTCTCGTCCTCCGCCCCGTCTCCACGTGATTATCCTATCGCATCAATCCCGGAGTACCCGTACCCTAAAGACGCTAAAATACAGGGACCATCTCCGGATGCCGGAGCGTGTGTATTTGATCAGCATTTGCTGACCGCTTGAACGCGAGACCATACCATAGAAATAAATTAAATTACAACAGACAGGGGTGCCTTGAATGTAAAAACAGGGGCTTTTGAGTTGCTTTTTTAAAGCAACGGCGGGGGCGCTTTTAACTGCTTCGATTCGTACTGTCGAATCCTGTCTTCCTGCGCCAGCGTCAGGCTGATATCATCCAGGCCATCCAGGAGGCTTTTTCGTTGAAAAGGCGTCACATTGATTTTAAAGGTCAAGCCGTCCTCGGAGGCAATCCGCTCCCGCTCCAGGTCCACAGTCAGGGCATCGCCGGGGTTTTGACGCACGCGCCTGAAAAGGGTGTCCACCTCCGGCTCGCTTAGGCGAACGGGGAGGATACCGTTTTTAAAGCAATTGTTGTAAAAAATATCGGCGAAAGAGGGCGCGATGATACAGCGAAACCCATAATCCAGAAGTGCCCAGGGCGCATGTTCCCGAGATGAGCCGCAGCCAAAATTCGCGCGGGCCAGCAAAATAGACGCCCCCTGATAAGGGGCCGCGTTCATTTCAAAATCGGGATTGGGCTGTCCGTCTTTTTGAAACCGCCAGTCATAAAAGAGAAACTGACCAAAACCGGAGCGCTCAATCCGTTTTAAAAACTGCTTTGGGATGATCTGATCGGTATCGACATTCGGAAGATCAAGCGGGGCGACGACGCCCTTCATCACTTTAAATGGCTCCAAAACCGGGCTCCTTGACTTACGTGACGTGATCGAATTGGCGAATGTCCACAAAATGGCCCGCCACCGCCGCCGCCGCGGCCATGACGGGGCTGACCAGGTGCGTGCGGGCACCCGCGCCCTGCCGCCCTTCAAAATTCCGGTTCGAGGTGGAGGCGCAGCGCTCTCCCGGCTTCAGCACATCCGGGTTCATCGCAAGACACATCGAGCAGCCCGATTCGCGCCAATCAAAACCCGCCTCTTTCAACACACGGTCAATGCCTTCTTCCTCCGCCGCCTTTTTCACCTTTTGAGAACCCGGCACGACCATGGCGTGCACTTTCGGAGAAACCCGTCTGCCCTTTACAAAACCGGCGACACGGCGCAAATCCTCAATCCGTGAATTGGTGCAGGAGCCGATAAAGACATGATCGATTTCAACTGTTTCCATCGGCGCGCCGCCCTCAAGCCCCATGTAGTCCAGGGCCCGCTCCGCGGATTTTCGGTCGTTTTCGTTGGTAAAATCCTCGGGCCGGGGCACGGCCCCATCCACAGGAACGACCTGGCCAGGGTTCGTCCCCCAGGTCACCTGCGGCGCCAGCGAATCACCACGCACCTGAAGGGTGTGGTCAAAAGACGCGCCGGGGTCGGATGGCAATTTGCGCCAGGCCGCAGCCGTCGTCTCAAAATCAATCGGGGCGTATGTGCGGTTTCTGAGATAGTCCACCGTCTTTTCATCCGGGGCGATCATGCCCGCGCGCGCACCGGCTTCAATTGCCATGTTGCACACCGTCATTCGCTCTTCCATGCTGAGATCCCGGATTGCTTCTCCCGCAAATTCGATGACCGTTCCCGCGCCCCCTCCCGTGCCGATTTGTCCGATGATGGACAGAATCATGTCCTTGGCTTCGACGCCACGGGGACGCTTCCCTTCAACATTAATAAGGAATGTCCTGGGTTTTTCCTGAATCAAGCACTGCGTCGCGAGCACGTGCTCGACCTCGCTTGTCCCGATGCCGAAGGCCAGCGCCCCAAAAGCCCCATGCGTGGAGGTGTGGCTGTCACCGCACACCACGGTCAAGCCGGGAAGGGTTAGTCCCAGTTCCGGGCTGATCACGTGAATGATACCCTGGTGCGGACTTGAAAGATCAAACAGGGTCACGCCGAAGGACCGGCAGTTTTCGGAAAGCGCCTCCATTTGACGCGCGGAGGTCTCATCCGTAATCGGTAGTGCGCGGTCTGTCGTTGGCACATTGTGATCCATTGTGGCGAAAGTCAACTCCGGGCGCCGAACGGAACGGCCCGCGAGACGAAGCCCCTCAAAGGCCTGCGGCGAGGTCACCTCATGAATCAAGTGTCGGTCGATGTAAATCAGGGAGGGCTTTCCCGGTGCCTCGTGCACCACGTGGGCCTCCCAGATTTTTTCAAACATGGTTTTCGGTGTATTCATTGCTCTAAAAATTTAGTATTGCGTTTATCTCAGATCGAGGAGTTCCACCTCAAAAATCAACGTGGCATTGGGCGGGATAACGCCACCCGCGCCGCGCGCGCCGTAGCCCAGCTTCGGCGGAATAATCAGCTTTCTTTTTCCCCCGACCTTCATGGACAGGACGCCTTCATCCCAACCTCGAATCACCTGTCCCACGCCGACGCGGAAAGGGAAGGGCTGATTTCGATCCACGGAGCTGTCAAACTTCGTCCCGTCCTTCAGCCAGCCCGTGTAGTGCACCAAAACATTCTGGCCTTTTTTCGGGCTCAGGCCGGTGCCTTCCTTCAAATCAACATATTTCAGGCCGGACGCCGTGGTTGTCTCCCGCTTCTCCCCCCCCGCTGAAAACGGCAGCATGAACACCGCTGCAAAAAGAATCGCTATAAAAAACCTGGATCTCACGAATACTGCCCCCTTACCTCTTTATTTGTAAAATAAAAACCTGAACAAGCGCGTGTCGATCGTGCCGATTTTTTGCGCCAGTATAAGTGGAAAGGATTCCGATAATCAAGCGGTCTCCACCAGTGGACTGAATAGCACTGCATAAGCGCCACCTTTCCCCTGATTATCTGTTGACATTTTTTTTGGGGAGTGATAGTTAAATCGCGGCCTTTTTCAGAAGATTGCAAGACCCGGCAACGAAGTATTCCCGCGTTCTAAATTGGAGACTGCCTTGAAGTTCAAGCAATCACAATGGTTCGACCCGAAGCGTATTCCGTTCACCGTATTTCTTTTAAGCAGCCTGCTGTTTTCAGGCTGTGTCGACGATAAAACCGCACCGGCTTCCGATGTCGCGCCGCAAACGGTGGCTGTGTCGGTGACGCCACAGACCACCACGCTGCCGACGGGCGGAGAAGCCACTTTCAGCGCAACGGTCAGCGGGAGCGGGAACACCGCCGTAAAATGGCACATCCAGGAAGGGGCCTCCGGCGGTGCCGTCACAAGCAAAGGGGAATACACCGCGCCCGCCACAGCGGGGACTTTTCATCTTGTCGCGACAAGCCAGGCGGACGGGACGAAAACCGCCACAGCCACCGTGACGGTTTCCTCCATCCTTGACGCCAGCTTTGGTGTGGGCGGCAAAACCGCGATTGCCTTTAACGGCATCAGCGTGATCAATGCGATGGCCCGCCAGCCCGACGGGA
>JBHHXB010000178.1:0-4217 GCA_046756825.1 Nitrospiria bacterium
GAACGCCGGCCTGTCACGCCGGAGGTCGCGAGTTCGACTCTCGTCGGCCCCGCCAATTTATCGCGAGACTTTCGATCTTTTTTCACGAGAGAGCGCGGATGATGCGCAAAGAGATGTAACTCCTTGGATGCCCAGATAGATTCCTCCATTATCAATTCATTTTTAGCCGCGGGTATTGTCGCAAAGATCGTACTGAGCACCTTGCTCATCGGGTCAATCGCGTCATGGGCGATTATTTTAAATAAGTGGGTCGGCTTTCGTCGTGTCGATGCCGAAAACCGGCGCTTCTTAATCCTGTTTTCAAAGGCCGAAGACCTCGACGATTTTCAGCATCAAACCTTGAAGCGAAATAGCGGTTCTCTGGCCACGATTCTGGGTGCCGCGCTGGGGAAAATAGACGCTTTTTTTGCGAAGGACAGTGCCGGGCGCAACGGCCGCGAGGGAGCGGAAACCAATACGATGCGTTTGTCGATCGTCGCGCGCACGCTTCAAGGCGCGATACAGGACGAGATTACATACCAGGAACGCTTCCTTCACATTTTGGCGACGATTGGCAATACGGCGCCGTTCATCGGACTTTTTGGGACGGTTTGGGGCATCATGGGCGCTTTTCAGGAGATCGGCCGGCAGGGATCCGCCAATATTGCCGTTGTCGCGCCCGGCGTGGCCGAGGCCTTGATCAATACAGCGGCGGGTCTGTTTGTGGCAATTCCGGCTGCGGTCGCTTATAATTTATATATTAACAGGATTAGAAAGATGCATGTCCAGCTGGAGGTTTTTTCTTCCGAGGTCGTGTCATTGGTTGAGGAAAAGATGATGCGTTCGTCCACCGAGGAACTTGTGGGGTAATTTGAGATGATGTCGTCTTCCGGGAGTAGACAGCGTGAAATGATGTCCGAGATCAACATTATTCCGCTGGTTGATGTGATGCTGGTGTTGCTGATTGTGTTTATGATTACCGCGCCGCTTTTGTATCGCGGGATGGATATTAAACTCCCCAAGGCCGCGACGAACAGCATTAAACCGACAGAAAGAAAGGTGTTGACGGTCGAAAGGGATCAGGCGGTCTATCTCGATAAAGAAGAAATCGGCTTGGCCCGCTTGGAAGAGCGTCTTCGCGTTTTGAAGGGAAACTCTCCCGATGTTTCACTCTACCTTCGTGCGGATCAGGATGTACCCTATGGGACTGTCGTACACGTCATGGATTTGATCAAACGTGCCGGAATCGTCAAGCTGGGTATTGTGACAGAACCCGCATCCAGAAAATCACTTTAGTCATTCCCTCCGGGATTCCCCGAAGCCCCTCCTGGACTGCTTCATCTTTGATAATTCTTAGAGAAACCCTCTGATAAAATCTTTTGTGTATTGGGACGTTAGCAGCTGAAAAATAAAATGGACATGGTAGACTGTGAACGTATCGGGTTTTATTTTCAGTATGTTTTATCTTGTATTTGATTTTTTGAATCGTGAGGCATCAGCGTGTTGCGGGCAGCCTTAGGACCACTGTGGGGACGTCGGGAGCAAGGGCTTTCCAGGATGGTGGCGTGTTCATTTTTCATGCATTTGGCTTTGTTTCTCTTTATGATTTTGAGCCGTTCATTTTGGGGTCCGCAGACCACGTCGTTTCAAAGTTTTCAAGTCAGCCTCATTGACATGGGGACGGGTCCCGGACCCGGGGGATCGGCCTCTGGTGGAGGGAAGTCTCCGAGTGGAACGGCTGTTTCAAAAAAAGCATCCCCTAAGCCGGCGAGGAAGAAGGACATTACGGCACTGCCAAAACAAAAGGCGCCTGAAAAGGCAGCCCCTGCACCTAAACCCGCGTCGGTGAAAACGGCATCCAAATCGAAACCGGCCGCACCGAAGGCGGCACCGGTCGTCCGTACGCCGAGACGTGCGGTGAAGGTCGCGCCGCCGGTTGAAAAGGACGATCCCGAACGTCTGGAAGAGTGGTGGAAGAAACAGAAAAAGACATTGGCTGTACCCAAAAGCCCGGCCGCCAAACCCAAGATGGGCATGACCGGGCGAACCCGGACGGCAAAGATCGACATCCAAAAACGTCCCCCCGTAATCATCCCCAAAACGCCCTTAACATCCCCGGCGGCAAAAGCCGCGCCAGTCGTGTCTGGTCCTTCCAGGGAAGAACGCGCCAAGGCGGAACCTTCGGTGGAAAAGGAGCAAACACTGTCCAATGAAGCAGCCAATACAGAGCAGGAGACGTCTTCTTCTGTCGAATCGGGAGAGGTCTCCGCCGACGAGGATGCCGTGTCGGGCGATGGCGAGGGGACTTCGGAATCTGTTCAAATCGGGGCGCTCACAGGCACTAAGGGCATCGGGGCGATCGGTGGCGGAGGGGGTGGATTTAATTTTCCCGGTTACCTGCAGAAGGTGGATCAGAAAATTCGCTGGCAATGGGCGCCGCCACCGGTTTCATCAAGCCGGGATCGCCTGATTGTCCGTTTTATGGTCCGGAAAGACGGGACGATTGATTTGTCCTCGGTGGGCATTGAGGAGAGTTCGGGAAGCCGCTTTTTTGATCAGGCCGCGCTCAGGGCGGTTGTCGGCGCGAAAAAGCTCCCGCCGCTGCCGAAGGCCTATCACGAAAGTGTGCTCACGATCTATATGGAATTCATGGTTACGGAGGATTCATAATCTTGATGAAAAGGGTGTTGCCGATCGTCCTCGTCTATGTTTTTGTGAATGGCACGCTTTTAAACGCGGCGGAAGTCTTCATGGAAATGCACCGCTCCGGTTTTAGAAAAATCCCGGTAATGATCATGCCTTTTCACAGCGACCCCGAATATAAAGAGGAATCCTCGATTATTGAAAATGTACTTCGTTCCGATTTAAAGCGCTCGCATGTTTTTGAGTTGATCGAAACAACGGACATCGGGTTATCCATCGAATCGAATGAAAAGCCTGATTCGGTAGTGATGACGAAGGCCTCAAAGGCCGGCGTGCTGGCCTTGGTGTGGGCAAAGCTCGACACACAGGAAAACGGATGGGTCCTTGAAAGCCAGGCCTTTGAGACGGCAAAAGGGGATCAGGTGGTGAATGTCAGAATCTTTGGCGGAAAAATGAAGCTGCGTCATTTGGCGCACCGTTTTTCCGACAAGCTCACGATGCATTTTACGGGTGAGAAAGGCGTTGCACAAAGCCGGGTGGCCTATATTTCGGATCTCTCAGGGAATAAAGAAGTCTACATTATGGATTATGACGGGGCGAACAAGGTACGTTATACGCGGGATCGCAGCATTGCGATTTCTCCGCGATGGTCGCCCGATGCCAATAAGATCTCGTATACCTCCTATCGAAACGGGAACCCGAATCTGTATGTGCTGGATTTGAAAACCGGGGGAAGACAGGAAATCGCGTCCTTTCCGGGGCTTAATTTTTCGGCCTCCTGGGCACCTTCGGGAGAGCAACTGGCCTTTGCGGCGACGAAGGACGGGAACGCTGAAATTTATTTGGTTAATGCCGATGGCACCGGACTCAAGCGTCTCACCTTTGATTCCGCGGATGATCTCTCCCCTTCGTGGTCACCCTCCGGAAAGCAGATTGCCTTTACCTCGGACCGGGGCGGCGGGCCGCAAATTTACATCATGGATGTTGATGGGGCGAACGTGCATCGACTGACGTTTGACGGTAATTATAATACCTCTCCCGCGTGGTCGCCTGCGGGAGACTGGATTGCCTACGCCTGCAGAAATGAGGAACGGCGGCTCAAAATTTGCGCGGACCGGGCCGATGGCACGCAATCCATCGCCATTACGGAGAGCGGTCATTGGGATGACGAGTCTCCCTCCTGGGCGCAGAACGGCCGAGAACTGATTTTTTCCTCCAACCGCTTTGGCAAAAGTCAGATCTTTTCGATTCATCTGGATGGCACCCATATCCGTCGGCTGACTTCCAACCCCGCGAACAACACGAGTCCTTCATGGTCTCTTCCTTGATTACGGGTTCTTTGAAATGAGGATGAAAATCAGAATGTCATTATAAAATCCACGGTCCGCCTTGATTCGAACGCGTATTTTTGTCAAAATAGCCTGCGCAAAATGACGGGTAGGGGCACGATTCCGGTTGTTATCGGAGCGTCATTCAAAAATCTAACGGGTTTACTTTAGAAATAAATCAATTGATGGGGGGAATATAAAGATGTTTAAGGCGGTTTCAGGTTTCAAAACGTATGCAGGGGCATGCGCCATTATTTTATCATCATT
>JBHHXB010000179.1:0-4211 GCA_046756825.1 Nitrospiria bacterium
CCCGTGACCATCACGATGAACGGCACAAGCAGCTTCACCGATCACGCCAATCCCTCAAAAAGCACGTCCTCCACTTTTAATAATGTCGTCATTACCGTAACGCCGACTTCGAAAATCATCAACACCGAGGAAGTCTTCGGCCACGATTACAGTCACAGCGGGACCATCACAGTCTCCTCCCCTAATACCTGCCTCAACGGGGCCTTCAGCCTGAATACGGAAACCCCGTTTTTTATCCCGAATAACCGCTCCTGCGCCATTTTGGGCAAGCAATTGATGACCGACACGGTGACAGGACAGGTCAGCGCTGTTCTCGCGACCGCGACAGGCGGCATTGATGTGGACGAGGGAAATGACGGTGTCATCGAGCAGCGCTTTACCGACTGCAAGGACGCCGAGGTCTGCGCGCCTTAAATTACGAGGCCAGGGCGACAACAGACAAACCGAGATACAACCTTAAGGCCGCTCAGGCACGACCCACGCCGTCTTTTCCGCGTCGTTTCTTAAAAAAACGAATTTGACCTTGATGCCCGGTTTGAGGTTTTTTACTGCTTCGGCAAAGGCGCTGAGATCCCGAATAAAGGTTTTCCCGATCCAATACAAAACATCCCCCGCTTTCAGCCCGGCTTTTTCGGCGGGCGAACCCGGTGATGTTCCGGCAATGAGGATTCCTTCTTCCTCATGGGCGGGGTCCGGCACCGTCCCGATGTCCACTTTTTTTTCGAGGGTTGTCGAAGGCACGGCGCTCCGAGGGGTAGTGGTTTCGGAGGGGCGCGGCGCGGTGAGCGGTGCGCGAAAGTCCAGGGCCGCCGTCGAAGCCGGGTCTTTTCCCAATGGGACAGAGAGGGGAGAGTGCAATAGAGGCCAGACGCCCTTGACGACATTGTCGGGCGTGTTTCCCTTGAAGCCAAGATAACCGTAGCGCCCGTAGTGCGGGAGCTTCCGGGCCAGGCCGGGCATCGCTTCCGGCGATGCGAGGGTCAGCCACGTCAAGGCGAAGCCGGGGTTGGCGGGGTGCTCCC
Source organism: Nitrospiria bacterium (assembly GCA_046756825.1). GTDB lineage: Bacteria > Nitrospirota > Nitrospiria > SBBL01 > JAADHI01 > JAADHI01. Next base: position 1,023 of record JBHHXB010000179.1, read on the forward strand.
CTGTCATCACGACGGAATGCCCGGCGCGCGGGATTTTCCGCCCCGCCACCCGCGCTTCTTTCGATTGAATGACGACGCCATATTCGCTTAAGGTCCGGCGCACGCCGCGTTGAAACTGGTTTTTCCAGCCAAAGACCCAAACCGCGTGGCCCTTCGGCAGCCGTTTCATGTCCATATCCCATTTGACTTCAACCGTTCGTTGCCCCGTGCCTTCCCAGGAGCGGGCTAATTCGTCGTAGGCCCCCCTCATTTCACCGGATTCATTTGACGGCAGGATAACAAAAACTTTCTCCGCGCCAAAGGCGAAGGACAGCGCGGGTGGAATTTCGTCCCGGGCCAAGCGGCGAAAGAGATCAAACTCAGGATCGACATCAAGACGCAGGGGCCGCTTGGGGAAAATCAGCGAAAAAGTCACCTCCCTTTTTGACATGCTGACCGTCGTCTGCACCGCCTGTTTTTCGCCCTTCAGCGTCACCGCAATTGGAATTTCAAGGTGATAGGGCTCTCCCGGCTGGGTTTGTGCCAAGGTGACGATCAGTCGATATTCCGCGCCCGTTTTCACGACCTTTGTTTTTTTGACACGGAGCACCGGCGCGCCGGTGCGGACGACCCATTGATCAAAAATCTCCGCAACCTCCCGGCCCGTAACCTCGGAGAAGGCCTGTTTAAAATCCGAAAAAGACGCGCGTTGAAACAGGTGATTTTTGTAGAAATGTTGGAGCGCGTTCAAAAAGGTCTCGTCGCCCAAGGCCACACGCAGCATGTGAAACAGCATCAGGGTTTTGCCGTAGCCCACGGCCTCCGTTGCCGCACTCTCCCGCTGGCGAAAGGCCGTGAGGGGAAAATCTGTTCCGCCCAAAACATAGTCGGTGTATTTTTGCAAGGTCGCCCGCCGGGCGAAAGCGCCTTTTTCCCGCTGTTCTGCGATCAAATGATCGGCCAGATAGGTGGTCAGGCCCTCCGCCCAATTCCCCCGCTCATAGTCCACGTAAACGCCGTTGCCCCACCAGTTGTGAAGAATTTCATGTGGATAGGACGAGTGGAGAACGAAGGGCATGCGGATAATTCTGGGGCCCAGCAACGTAAATGAGGGCATGCCGTAGCCCGTTTCCCAAAAATTTTCGACCAGTGCGAATTTCTTATAAGGGTAGGGGCCCAGCAATTGTTGATACATTTCCAAATACAGGGCCGTTGCCTGGAGATATTTTTCCGCCAGAGCCTCGTCCGGCCCGCGCAGAAAAACCATTGCCTTAATCTCGCCCGCGGCGCGGTGGTATTCAGTCCATTGGCCTGCGACGAGGTAGATTTCTTCCTGAGCCTCCGGCGATTCCCAGCGCACCGTTGTTTTTTCGGCTTCGTGCGCATGATGCGTGCGTGCGCCTTGACTGACAGCATCCCAGGTTTCAGGCAGTGCGATCTCCAGTGAAAACCGGACCAGCGATTCATGAAACACCGGATACCAATACGATGTCCCGGCTAAAAAAATCCCTTCTGTTGAAATCGTCCCCGGTGTTTCGCGAAAACGCCGCCCGTAGTTTTCACCCTCCTCCTTCAAAGGATGGTGGATCTTTCCCGCATAACGCACCTGAAAAATGTTGCGCCCTTTTTCCAGGGTCACGCGAAATTTCTTCAGAGGGAGGTCGGGGTGGGAGGCTGGCGCGCCTGCGTCCTCCTGTTCAATCCTAACGCCGGGTGTTGAGGAGGTGGGCTTGAGTCCCCCGTGAAGCATAAAGGTCAGTGCACGACCCGTCTTCAGTGCGTCTTCGGGAAGAGTAATTGTATCTTCGACCTGTAGCGTATGCGTTGTGGGATCAATCGCCGCCGTGATTTGATGCTGAATCGACCCGGAAAAAGCGAACGACGGCTTGATCAGAAAAAGAAAGACTAGGGAAAAAACAACCCGATTTTTCATCGCCGCGCCTTCCAAAAATTGAATAGAAATGGATTGGGTAGAGGCCCACGATACAAAGGGGGACGATGAAATGTCAAGCGGCTTTTGGGCCGTGATATTGCGCAGATTGCGTGCTCACAACACGCCTCTGTTTATCGATATTGCGGTCTTCGGTTTGAGCGCCGAGTGCTTCCGGCACCCGTCTTCGATTCTGTGTGATGACCGCCCCAGCGATCGTTGGATCGTTTTAACCCGGAAGCCCTTGTTTTATTATTTCGCCCATTCGGAATCACCTCGGCCTTGATCGTCGGATCGGGTTCATAACCCGGAATCATGACCTTCGGCAGTTCTCGTTTCACCAGGCGTTCAATATTTTTAAGATGCTGATGCTCATCGACGCAGACCAGCGAAACCGCCTCGCCCTCATTGCCCGCCCGTCCTGTACGACCGATGCGGTGGACATAATCCTCAGGCACATTCGGCAGCTCAAAGTTCACGACATGAGGCAACTGGTCGATATCCAGACCTCGGGCGGCAATATCCGTGGCCACCAAGACCCGAACGGCGCCCCGTTTAAAATCGGCCAATGCGCTGGTACGCGCACCCTGGCTTTTATTGCCGTGAATCGCCGCCGCCGTGATGCCGTCCTGTGAAAGCTGTTTTGAAAGCCGGTTTGCCGCATGTTTTGTACGGGTAAAAACAAGCACTTGTTTCCAATTTTTTGTTCCAATCATCCATGAAAGCAGGGCCCTTTTCCGTGTGCGGTCCACCGGGTGAATGACCTGTGCCACAAGTTCAGAGGGCGTGTTGTGGCGGGCGATCTCGATGAGCTTTGGCGCTTTCAGAAAACTTCCCGCCAGTTTTTTGATTTCAACAGAAAAGGTTGCGGAAAAAAGCAGGTTTTGCCGTTGCTTGGGCAACAGGGCCATCACCTTTTTAATGTCATGGATAAAACCCATGTCCAGCATCCGGTCCGCTTCATCCAACACCAGGTACTCGACCTTGGAAAGATCGACTGTTTTTTGCCCTGCGTGATCCAGCAAACGACCGGGCGTGGCGACGACAATATCGACCCCCGTCCGCAGTTTCATGATTTGAGGATTGATGCTGACTCCGCCAAAAATCACGGTGGATTTTAAGGGGAGGTGCTTCCCGTAGGCCACAACGCTTTCCTGCACTTGCGCGGCCAGCTCGCGTGTGGGGGTTAAAATCAAGGCGCGGACAACACGTCGGCGTCCCGCCTTTTTGGGCGCCGTGTTCAGTTTTTGCAACAAAGGCAGGGTAAAGCCAGCGGTTTT
>JBHHXB010000180.1:0-4199 GCA_046756825.1 Nitrospiria bacterium
GTTATAAAGGATTGAAGTGCGTGTGATTTCCGAAAAAGCCAGAATCTCGCCCTTGGCGGATATCGAGGATTCGGTGACGGGTAGCTGCATTGTGATTGAGCCGGAGGTCACGATTGACGCCTTTGTGAAGATTAAGCCCGCGGGCGGTTCGGGAGATGTCCGCATCGGACGGGGAAGTTATATCAATTCGGGGGTCGTGATTTATTCGGGAAACGGCGTCGATATCGGGGAGGATGTGTTGATCGCGGCGAACTGCACGCTTGCGCCGGTGAATCACGCTTTCGAATCGAAGGATTCAAAAATCGTGTCGCAGGGGTTTCAACCGAGCAAGGGGGGGATTGTCATCGAATCGGATGTCTGGGTTGGCGCGAATGCGGTCATTTTGGACGGCGCGATTTTGAGGCAGGGCTGCGTGGTTGGCGCGAATGCCCTGGTGAACCGCGAGTTGAGGCCCTATTCCATCAACATCGGCAGTCCGGCCAAACAAGTGGGGAGGCGGTCATGAAATTCACGGTTTTAGGGGCGACGGGCTTTATCGGGTCTCATTTGTCAGAATTCCTGATGAAAGCAGGCGAGGAGTGCTTGACGCCGTATCGGGACGATCCCGCGATTTACGGGCAAAACCTCGGTCATGTCCTGTATTGCATCGGCCTGACCGCGGATTTTCGGGAAAGACCGTTCGACACGATTCGTGCCCATGTCGTCCATTTAATGCACGTGCTTGAGAATTGTACCTTTGATTCCTTTCTGTATCTTTCGTCCACACGGCTCTATCTCAAGGGGAATCAGGCGGAAGAAACGGTCGATATCCGTGTGAACGCCAATGACCCGGAGGATTTGTACAATCTTTCCAAACTCATGGGGGAATCGGTTTGCTTCGCATCGGATCACCCGAATGTCCGCGTGGCCCGTTTGTCCAATGTTTTTGGTAAAAAGGAAGGCGGGGCGGATTTTTTGTCTTCAGTTATTCATGATGCGGTGGAGCGGGGGAAGGTCGTGCTCACAACCAGTATGGCCTCGGAAAAGGACTATGTCAGCGTCGAGGATGTCGTTGCGCTGCTTCCGAAAATTGCTGTCTCGGGGCGGGAGCGGCTGTACAATGTCGCAAGCGGCGAGAATATCAGCAATCGGATTTTACTGCGGGAAATTCAACGGCACACGGGATGTGCTGTGACGATGGCCGACCACACACAGGTTTCGCGCTTTCCTGAAATCGCCATTACCCGCATTAAGTCGGAATTCGGTTTTTTAGCGAAGGGACTCATCCCCGCGATCGGCGGCCTGATTCCCCAATATGCCGCAAAGGGAGTTTCATGATTAAAATCGACACGGAAAAAGATCTCGTCATTGTCGAAAATGGTGATGCCGCCGAAGTTTTTCCTATCGGCACGCCGGAGGCCTTTTCAGTGCTTTCCAAGGTGTGGCTGCGATCAGGCTGGGACAACAAGCATGTCTATAGCTTTTCGTGGCTGGGCCGACCGATTATTCAATTGCCCGAAGACATGTTTCGGGCGCAGGAAGTCATCTTTCAGGTCAAGCCGGATGTGGTGATCGAAACGGGCGTGGCGCACGGGGGATCACTCATCTTTTACGCCGGGCTCTTCAAGGCCATGGGCCGGGGACGGGTTATCGGCGTCGATATCGAAATTCGACCGCACAACCGCGAGGCGATTGAGGCACATCCTCTATTTGAAGCGATCACCCTCATCGAAGGCAGCTCGATAGAACCGCGTATCGTCAAAACAGTCGAGGAGCGGGTGAAGCCCGGCGAAACGGTGCTGGTCATGCTGGATTCCAATCACACGAAGGCCCATGTTTTGGCCGAACTGGAGTCCTATGCGCCCCTGGTGTCGGAAGGCTCCTACATCGTCGCCGCCGACGGTATCATGGGGGATCTTGCGGGCGCGCCGAGAAGTGACGACGACTGGGGCTGGAATAATCCGAAGGCGGCCGCCGAGGCTTTTGTGAAAACCCATCCTGATTTTGTGATGGAAGACCCGCCCTTGCCCTTTAACGAAGGGAAAATCACGGAGCGGGTGACGTATTGGCCGGGCGCGTGGCTCCGCCGGATCAAGTTGGACGAGGCAGGATCGGAGCACCGGAGTGGCTAAAAAAAATTTACTGGCGAAGGCCGAAGCCCACGCCAACGCGGGCCGCGTGAAAGAGGCGACTGACATTTGCCGGGCCATCCTCAAAAAGACACCCGCTCACATCGAGGCGACGTTTCTCTTGAGCGGCATCCTGATGCTGGAAAAGCGGTTTCAGGAAAGCGAGCCGCTGCTACGCAAGGTCTTGGCGAAAAATCCGGCACATGTCTCCGCCATGAACAATCTGGGTGTGGTCTACCGGGAATATTACAAGGATCTGCAAACGGCGGAGTCGCTGTTTAAAAAGGTGATCGAGGCCAATCCGGGGCATTTCCGGGCCTTGATGAATTTGGGCAATATCTACTGCGATCAGAACCGGGACGACCTGGGTGCGGCCTGCTACGAGCAAGCCCTGTCCGTGAATCCCGGCGCTCAGGAGAGTGCCTCCTTTCACGCCTATTTAGGCAATATCTGCTACCGGAAAAAGGAATTTGAACAGGCAATCGCGCATTTTGAGGCGGGTTTGAAACTCAGCCCGGATAATACCGACATCCTGCGCAATTTTATCCTGGCCCGTCTCGGCAAGGGGGACAAGGCGGCACTGATGGCCATGATCAAGGACGTGCTCAAGCTGCCGGATGCGGGCCGGGCCTACTTCCCGATTTTTTCCATCGCCAAGCGAAACTGCTTTTGGGAGATTTCCGATGAATGCGCGCCCAGAGTGCTGGATCTTATCCGAAGCGGACACGCCGATTTCAGCGCGATGGAGATGTCGAACCTCGACCTTTTGGCCGTGCCCGGCATCTCTTACGAGACACTTTTAGAGGCGCACCGCGTCACGGGAGACATGCTGGAGGGTAAGCGGATGCGGCCCGCCTTTGACACGCATGAAAAGGCCCTTCGGGAGACCGCGCGCTTGAAAATCGGCTATCTTTCGGGCGATTTTCGCGGGCATGTGGTCAATACCTTTATCCGAGGCCTTTTCAATTTTCACGACCGGGCCTGCTTTGAAATTTACTGCTACTCCAATACGGAGGGGGAAGACGCGACGACGGCGCAGTATAAAAAAACGGCGGACGCCTTTATCGACATCAAGGGCATGACGGACGCGGAGGCGGCGGAAAAGATTCACGCGGATGGCATTCATATTTTGATCAACCTGGCCGGATACACGCACGGCAGCCGCATGGAGGTCTTGAGCTACAAACCCGCGCCGGTGCAGATGATGTACCTTGGCTACCCTTACACCTCCGGCTTGAGCACTGTGGACTACATCATTTCCGATCCCTATTTGGACGGCCCGGAGAACGCGCAATATTTCGTGGAAAAGCAGCTTAGGCTGCCGGAATGCTTCGTGACCTTCGACAGCCTGCTTGAGCAGGAAATCACACCAGACCCTCCTTTCAAGCGGAATGGCTGCATCACCTTCGGCTGTCTGGTTAATCCCTACAAGCTTACGCCGGAGACCGTCAAAGTCTGGAGCCGCATCCTGTCGGCGGTCCCGGACTCGAGACTGGTTTTGAATAACCCCCACTACGATTTTGACCAGATGCGGGCACGGATTCTAGAAGCATTCGCTTCCGAGGGCATTGACCGTTCTCGTGTGGATATTATTTGGGAACGACACGAAAGCGGCGTACACTTGCGCTATTACAACGACATCGACATCGCCCTGGACACCTTTCCCTTGACCGGGGGCACGACGACACATGAAGCCCTTTGGATGGGGGTGCCCGTGGTGACGCGCGTGGGCGATATTTACCCCTACCGAATTTCGTACTCCCTGCTCAGCAACGTCGGTATGGATTTAAGTGAACTGATCGCCTTCTCCTCAGCGGAATATATTGAAAAGGCGGTGGCGCTGGCGAAGGATACAGAGCGGATCGAAGCGCTTCGCCGCAACATTCCGATCCATTTAAAGACGTCCATTCAGTGTGACCCCATCCGGCATACGAAGCAGATGGAGGCGGCTTACGTCGAGGCATGGAACCGCAAATTTCCCGCGCGGGAAATTTGCTTTGAAACAGCGGGAGATGCGGGAGAAATCACGGCTGAAGTCTTGTTTGATCAGGCGGTTCAAGCCGCGAAAGACAGCCGCTTTAACCAGGCGAA
>JBHHXB010000181.1:0-4178 GCA_046756825.1 Nitrospiria bacterium
ACAGTGCCGATGCCTTCCGGCGATATGCCGAACCACCAATGCTCCGGCCCATTCAATTCAGGGGACATGAATTTAAAATAGACAATGTAGGCCGAAGTAAAAAGCAGACCGGCCACCATGCCGCTGATTGCCCCGTATTGGTTCATGCGTTTTGAAAAAATCCCCATGATGATGGCGGGAAAGAAAGAGGCGGCCGCCAGCCCGAAGGCGAAGGCCACAACCTGCGCCACGAAACCCGGCGGGTGAAGCCCGAAGTATCCGGCGACGCAGACCGCAAATCCTGCGGCGATTCTGGCCGCGAACAGCTCCTTTTTATGATCAATCTCCGGCATGAGTTCCTTTTTTAAAAGGTCGTGCGCGATGGAGGTGGAGATGACCAGGAGCAGGCCCGCTGCGGTCGAAAGCGCGGCCGCGAGCCCCCCCGCCGCGACAAGCCCGATGACCCAATTGGGCAATTTCGCGATTTCCGGGTTGGCCAAAACCATGATGTCCCGGTCGATGGTCAGCTCGTTCTCGATGGCGGATTTCGGCCCCCGGTATTGAATCAAACCGTCCTTGTTTTTATCGTCAAATTGAATCAGGCCCGTGGTCTCCCAATTCTTAAACCAACTCGGGGCCTTGGCGTACTCCGCGTTTGAAATCGTGGTCAAAAGATTGGTCCGGGCAAAGGCGGCGACGGCCGGGGCCGTCGTGTACAAAAGGGCGATAAAAAGCAGCGCCCAGCCCGCCGAGCTGCGGGCGGCGGCGACCTTGGGCACCGTGTAAAAGCGGACGATGACGTGGGGCAGCCCGGCGGTGCCGACCATGAGGGCGGCGGTGATGAAAAAGACATCCACCGTGGACTTGTGTCCGTCCGTGTAGGTATTGAAGCCGAGTTCGGCGCTCAGCCCGTTCAGCTTGTCGAGCAGATAGGTCCCGGAGCCGTCCGACAGCGTGGCCCCGAAGCCGATTTGGGGAACGGCGTGATTCGTCATCATCAGCGAAATAAAAATCGCCGGAACGAGGTAGGCGAAAATGAGCACGCAATATTGGGCGACTTGCGTATAGGTAATGCCCTTCATGCCGCCGAGCACGGCGTAAAAAAAGACAATGCCCATGCCGATGAGGACGCCTGTGGCGATGTCCACGTTTAAAAAGCGGGAAAAAACAATGCCGACGCCGCGCATCTGTCCTGCGACATAGGTGAAGGAAACGAAAATGGCGCAGACAATGGCCACAAAGCGGGCGGTTTGCGAGTAATAGCGGTCGCCCACGAAATCCGGCACCGTAAATTTCCCGAATTTTCTCAAATAAGGCGCGAGCAAAAGCGCCAGCAAAACATAGCCGCCGGTCCAGCCCATCAAGTACACCGCGCCGTCGCGGCCCATGAAGGAAATCAGACCGGCCATGGAAATAAAGGATGCGGCACTCATCCAGTCTGCCGCCGTCGCCATACCGTTTAAAACGGGATGGACGTGGCTGCCCGCGACGTAGAAATCCCTTCGGGACTTGGCTTTTGACCAGAGGGCGATACCGATGTACAGCGCGAAAGAAAGACCGACCATGATATAGGTCCAGGTTTGCACGCTCATGGGGTCTCCGTGTCTTTTTCATCGACATGATATTGCCGGTCCAGCCGTTTCATGAGCCGCACGTAGATGTAGATCAGAAGGACGAAGACATAGATTGCCCCTTGTTGCGCAAACCAAAACCCGAGATAGAACCCCCCGATGCGGATGCGGTTGAGCTGATCCACAAAGAGGATGCCGCAGCCGTAGGAGACGATGAACCAGATGGAAAGCAAGACGCCGAGGTATTTCAGATTCTTTTTCCAGTACGCGGTGGCGAAGTCGTTGCCGGACACGCTCCCTCCAAATGCGGTGATTGGCGGTTTAAAAAAACGAACGCGCGGGGATGTTATAACGAATGAAGCGCGGATTCAAGGGGATGCCGCACAATGCCCGTGTTGTTCGGCAGAGCCCAAAGGGATATAATTTTGAAATGAAGCTGGGTCATTTCGAGATCCATCCCATTACGGACGGCGTGCTGTATCTGGACGGCGGCGCCATGTTCGGCATTGTCCCCAAGGTGCTGTGGGAGAAGCACCATCCGGCCGATGAAAAAAACCGCATCCGTTTGGAACTGGGTGTGTTGTTGATCAAGGCGCATGGCCGTCATATCCTGGTCGATACAGGCATCGGGAACAAGTGCGGTGAGAAATTTATCGAAATGTACGGGATCGAGCGGCGGCCCTCCATTGAAACTTGTCTTTTAAAATACGGTTTGACTGCCGGAGAGATCGACCTGGTGATCAACACCCATTTCCACTTTGACCACGCGGGCGGCAACACGCGGCGGGACGAAAAAGGCCGTATTCTCCCGACATTTTCCAAGGCCGCCTACTTCATTCAAAAAGGGGAATGGGCGGCGGCCATGTCCCCGAGCGAGCGGACGCAGGGCAGCTATCTGCTTGAAAATTACGAGGTTTTGGGCGGGCGGCCTTGCCTGAACCTGCTCGACGGTGACTCCAAAATCCTGAAAGGCGTTTCCGTCATCCGGACGCCGGGGCACACGGCGCATCATCAAGCGGTGTTTCTGGAATCGGGCGGGGAAAAGGCCGTCTTCTTGGGGGATCTCATTCCGACGGTGAGCCACATTCCGCTTCCCTACATCATGGGTTACGATCTTTTTCCGCTCACGACCCTGGAAACGAAGCGGCGCTTGCTCGAGCAGGCCTATGAGGAACATTGGCTCTTGATTTTTCAACACGACCCCAAAATACGGATGGGCTATCTGCGGTGGATGAAAGATCGCTTTATCTTGGAGGAGGTGCGCGCCGATGACTGAATTTGACGATCTTCCGCCTGTGGCACGGCGGCGGATATTGCTCGCCAAGATCGGCCTGGACGGCCACGACCGGGGCATCAAGGTTGTTGCGCGGGCCTTGCGGGACGCGGGCATGGACGTGGTGTATCTCGGCCTGCACAACACGCCCGCCGAGATTGTCGCCTCCGCGATTCAGGAGGACGTGGACGCCATCGGGCTTTCCATTCACTCCGCGGCCCACATGACCCTCTTCGAAGAAGTGCTGAAGCGGCTCAAAAAGGAAAAGGCTGAAGACATCCCCGTCTTCGGCGGCGGCATTGTGCCCGATGAAGACATCACCGCGCTGCAGGAAATGGGCATCCGGGCGATCTTCACGCCGGGCACGCCGATGGACGACATCGTCGCCTTTGTCCGGGAAATGGTCGGCGGCGAGTGATGTTTCTATTTTGGTAAGGAGCGCCCATGCGTCCCGTGTACATCGTCGGCGGCGGCGTCACGAAATTTCAAAAGGCCAACACAGAGATGGATTTTCGCGCGATGGTCAAGACCGCCTTTGACGCGGCCCGGGCGGATCTCCCGAAGCTGACGCCGGACATGATTGACGGCAGCGTCGCATCTTACTTTTCGGATCATTTTACGGGGCAGGCCATGGCGGGCATCATGGCGCACGACTACCTCGGTCTCTGCCCCAAGCCTTCCCGCCGGATTGAGGGAGGCGGGGCGACCGGCGGACTCTGTCTTCAGTCCGCATGGGAGTCGGTGGCCTCGGGACGGATGGAGCTTTGTCTGGCCCTCGGGTTTGAAACCATGTCGCGCGTGAGCACCTGGAAGGGCAATGAATTGATCGCGCTGGCGTCGGATATCCATTTTGACTTTCCCCTCGGCGGGTTTTACACGGGCTACTACGCCATGATGGTGCAGCGTCACATGTACGAATTCGGTACGACGCCGGAGCAGCTGGCGCGGGTTTCGATCAAAAATCACGCCAACGCCTGTTACAATCCCTACGCCCAAAAACCCGCGAAACTCACAATCGAAGACGTCCGGAATGCCCCCATGGTTGCGACCCCGCTCACGATGCTGGATATTTGCACGATGTCGGACGGCGCCGCAGTCGTCCTGCTTGCCTCTGAAAAAATGGCGGCGCGATTGACCTCCAAACCCGTCAAAATCACGGGGCTTGGAACGGGGACGGACAGCATGCGTCTGGCCGACCGGCCGAAGGAGGAAGTCCCTTTGCTGCCGCACGAGGATCCAAAGGACTATGAGAATTTGAAATACCCTGGCGTGCATTCCTGCCGCGGCGGAAGAATGGCTGCCAAACAGGCCTATGAAATGGCGGGCGTTGGCGATCCCGTGGACGATCTGGATTT
>JBHHXB010000182.1:0-4087 GCA_046756825.1 Nitrospiria bacterium
ATACGAATTGTAAAATTGCATACAGGGCACCTTGGCCGGATTTGGCACATTCATTGTTTGGACCACAATGTAAGTTGATCTCCCCTCATTTCCTACGAACGAGCAGGCCTAGTAGGTACGATTTGTTTTTGAAAGACAGGTTGAACCAACACGGGCTCACCCACGAACGAACCTTCAATCCGTTTGTGGTCTGCCGGAATCGGAATCCCCTTGTTAAAGAAATTCACCCAATCCTGAGTAATTTCCTCAAAATTCTCAGCCAGAGGGGGGCTTAACTTTTTAGAAACGACGAAGAAAAAAAGGTTGAAAAGAAAAGATACGACCGGAACCCCAAAAATGAAACTTAACAATTGAATCGTCATGTTGTTCTCCTTTTTATATTTGGGCTGGCTAAACCCTGTTTAATGAAAACCAAACTTTATATTTGGGATTATATTCCCAAATATAAAGTTTGTAAAGATAAAAAACGAAATAAATTTTGTAAATTGGTTATTTTTATGTGTTTTTATAGAAAGGCGGTTACTCAGTACCTGATTTTGTGCTCACAATAAAAAAACAAACAGGTTTTTTGGTTCAGTTACAAATTTATCGGTTTTTTAAGGCTGGCCTCTGTTGCCCTTATTCACTTTTCAAGAGGAGCCTGGGAGGGTTATCTTGATTTCAGACAACGACATGGGCCGCTGTGCAATCAAGTCTTTAGTGTAACAGGGATGATCTTTTTTGTCGGGGACGAAAGATCCGGGGTTTGAGCCGGAAAGCGCTCTGTTTCCAATGCCCCATGTTCATAGGTTGGGATCATTGCTTTTAAAGCGGTTTGAATTTCCGAGAGACGCGTGTGGTGGTTCATTTTTTCAAACCACTGAATGAATTTCGGTACATCGCAAAGATCGTCTTTGTTTTTCGCGAGCCGGATTTTTTGATGCGGGGTTTGAATGACTTCTTCCCCCTCCTCAAACAACCCTTCGCTGAGCTTCTCTCCGGGGCGAAGTCCGATGATTTCGATGGGGATTTCCGCGCCCGGGGAAAACCCGGAAAGGATGATCATGGTCTTCGCGAGATCCATGACCTTCACTTCCTTCCCCATATCCAGGACAAAGACTTCGCCTCCCTGCCCTAGTAACGAGGCATGCAGGACAAGCTGGACCGCTTCCTGAATTGAAATAAAATAACGCTTTACTTCCGGGTGGGTGACTCGAACGGGACCGCCGTTTTTAATCTGTTCTCTAAAAAGAGGGACGACACTGCCCGCGCTTTCCAGCACATTGCCAAAGCGGACGGAAACCAACCTGGTCTGACTTTTTGCGTCAAAGTAACGCACCATCATTTCAGCGACACGTTTGGTCGCCCCCATAATACTCGAAGGAGCAACGGCCTTGTCCGTCGATATGAGTACAAACTCAGAGGCCCCGAATCGGTCGGAGGACGTAAGCACACGATAGGTTCCGAGAATGTTGTTGCGAATGGCTTCAAGCGGATTTTTTTCCATCATCGGCACATGCTTGTAGGCCGCCGCGTGAAAGACCATCTCTGGAAGAGACGCCGAAAAAATCGTGTCCATTTTTTCGGCGTCCAAAATGTCGGCCATCACGGGATTGAGCGAAAGACCGGGAAAGCGCCGACGCAGATCCAGTTCGATTTGATAAAGATTGTTTTCATGCCGCTCCACCAGGGTCAGTGCCTTGGGCGAAAAGGAGGCCACCTGGCGGCAAAGTTCGGAGCCAATGGAGCCCCCTGCCCCGGTAATCAGAACGCGCTTCCCTTTGATTTTTGCCGCGATATCGGGGTCCTCTATTTTAATCTCGGCCCGCCCGAGCAGGTCTTCGATATCCAGCGGACGGATGTCCGTCACCGCGGCCTTGCCTTCCAGGATCGCCGAGAGATTGGGCAGGGTTTTAATGGGGAGCTTGAGTGACTTGCAGCGTTGAATGATTTTTTTGATTTCGCCGGGCGTACCCGAGGGAATGGCGATTAAAATTTCATCGGGACGTGCTTTTGAAACGGCCTGCGCTAATTCACCGCAGTTGCCCATGACGGAGATGTTGTGAATAATTTTAGATCGTTTTTTTGGATCATCGTCGATAAAACCCACAGGTTTACAATAATGCCGCCGGTCGCGCCGCATGTCGCGTGCAATCATTTCCCCGGCATTTCCCGCGCCGATGATTAAAACGCGGTTCGCGCCGATGTCTGTTTGTGTCAACACACTATAAACCCGCTTTGAACACCGGAGCGCCGATAAAACAAGGAGCAACAGCAAGGCGTTGATGAAATAAATGGAACGGGGATACCCCTGCCACGGGAGCATCAAAATCATGCCCCAAAGCACGGCGGCGCTTGCGGTCACCGACCAGCCAATGTTTAAAAAATCCCGCAGCCCCGCATATCGCCAAAGCCCCCTGCTGACGCCAAAACAGTAGAGAAAACCCATTTGAACGATGGCCGCAAGCGGGGCAGATTTCAAATAAAGGTTAAAAGTTGAGGGTGGAATCTTCCCGTCAAAGCGAAGCCAGAACGCCGCATAGTGGCAAAGCAGGGCTGCCGTGAGATGGGTGGCGAAGATCATCTTGCCCCTCGCATCAAAAATACAGGCCTTGACGGAATTTTTTTTCGCGTCCTTCCCCTTGTATAACGGCAGGGGGAGTGAAAAAAAGCGGGTCACAAAATGAGTGAACAATATTTTTAAATCGAGATAACAAGAGCGTCCCTGCGCATATCCCTTTTCATACTTGATCCGGGCCGGGAGGGTGGGTTTAGTCTCAAGTGAGACCGGCGTGCAGCCGAACATCCCGGGCCTGACCCGCAAAATCACCTCGAAATCAGCCTTGAACCTTTCGACCTCAGCGGGGGAGGCAGGTGTTGGTCCGACAAAGCTCATCTCTCCTTTTAGAATATTGAGAAGTTCGGGGAGGCGGCGTACATAAAACAGGGCTGGGGGGAAATTGTCCGAGATCCGGAACTGGTACAGATCAAAACGCGCTCCCCCTTTGCCGACTCGTGTTGACTTCGTCAAGATCGGGTCTGAGAAGGCATGCTTGATAAGCACACTGGCAAAGATCCATACCGGCGAGAGAAAAATCAGTGCAAGGCATGAAAGCGCAAGATCAAAAAATCGTTTTCCCATCATCAAATTTTCTGTTAACAGGGGAAATCTTTAACACACGGGAATTAAAAGGTGCTCTTCTTGAAAATTTGGAGTCTTTTATATAACGAAACGGGAGTAATTCGTCAAAGGTTTGCGGCTTGCGATGCCCGTTTTTGAGCGTGATATGCGCGCATGCTTGCTTATTTCCATAAAAAATAGAACAAAACCCAAGGCTTGCATCCCCCTCGGCTTTGTGAGAAAATCGCCTCGGCTTTCTTAAGGCTATGTTTATACAGGATATTTTATGACTGACGGTAACCTGGAAAAGGTCTACGACCCCCGGCATGTCGAGGAAAAATGGATGCGCCGCTGGGAAAAAGAGCGGCTTTTTCATGCGGACGAACAGTTGGATCGTCCCGCGTTTTCAATCGTGATCCCCCCGCCTAACGTGACCGGTTCGCTCCATTTGGGGCACGCTTTAAACAGCACGTTGCAGGATATTCTGGCGCGATGGCGGCGGATGTCCGGCGACAATGTCCTTTGGCTTCCCGGCACCGACCACGCGGGCATCGCGACGCAAAACGTCGTCGAGCGGCAACTCGCCGGGGAAGGCAAAGACCGTCACGACCTCGGCCGAGACGCATTCATCGACAGAGTTTGGCGGTGGAGAGAGGAATCCGGCGGTACCATTCTCAATCAGTTAAAACGCCTGGGGGCCTCCTGTGACTGGGAGCGCGAGCGCTTTACAATGGACGACGGCCTCTCCCGCTCGGTGCGGGAGGTCTTTGTCCGGCTTTACAAGGAAGGTTTGATTTATCGGGATCAGCGGCTGATCAATCTGTGCCCGCACTGCCGGACGGCCCTCTCTGATATCGAAGTCGAACACGAAGACGTTGAGGGGGTGATGTATTACATTCAGTACCCTTTGGCCGATGACCCGGCGCAATTTCTTACGGTGGCGACAACCCGCCCGGAGACAATGCTCGGCGACACCGCCGTCGCCGT
>JBHHXB010000183.1:0-4085 GCA_046756825.1 Nitrospiria bacterium
ATGTTTGCCCTTTTGGGCGCTTCCGCCAGCGCGGTCGGGGAGTGGCTGCTCGATTATCAGGACAAGATCCGAATCGCGGGTGGGGTACTGATTTTTTTGATGGGGCTTTTCGTGACGGGCTGGATTCGCCTGCCTTGGCTCGCCCGTGAGCGAAAAGTGCATCTTTCCGAGCGGCCCGCGGGCATTTTCGGGACGTACTTGATCGGGGTGGTTTTCGCGGCGGGTTGGACACCCTGCGTCGGCCCGGTCTTGGCCTCCATCCTGACGCTTGCGGCGACGGCTGAAGGCACGGCCTCCGGGGTGTTCCTGTTGACGGCCTATTCCTTCGGTATCGGTCTGCCGCTTTTTATTTCAGCTCTCGCCGTGCAGCGCTTTCTGAAATCCTATCGCCGCTTGCAGCCCTACATGGGACAAATGGCGCGAGTCACCGGCGTCTTGCTGATGGTTGTGGGCGGCATGTTGATGAGTAATTCTCTGGCCGCCATCGGAGATTGGGCCGTCAGTTGGACGGGGTGAACCTGTGCAAGGGACGGATTCAGGATGCCGGTCTTTATTTCTAAGGCGGTAATGTTTATGCTGTTCCTTTCGAAGGCAGGATCAAGGCCATCGTTCTCTTTAAGCGTTAGACCCAAGGCTCGTAATGATACGAAAAATCCGCAAGATACACCGTTTACTGGGGCTTTTTGTCGGCCTGCAAATCTTATTGTGGGGTGTGGGTGGTCTATATTTTAGTTGGAATGAGATTGGAAAAGTTCGCGGAGAAAACCTGGTGGCAAAACAAAAGAAGCTGTTTCTTCAAGATTCCGATTTCATCTCTCCCTCTAAGCAAATTTCTCAATTTACTCGGGAATACCCTGAAGTCGAACTCGTTGATCAGTTGGTTCTCCGGTCTTTTATGGGGTTGCCTGTCTATGAAATACGGTATCAAGAAGATGGGAAGATCCGCCATGCTCTCTCCGATCCCCATACCGGTCGTATTCGACCTCCGATCAGTGAGGATGAGGCTATTGCGATTGCAAAGGCCGACTTTGCACCGGAGGCTCCCATTCTGAAGGTTGATTACATTGAGGAGATTGCGGACGGCTCAGAATACCGGGGGCGGCCCCTTCCGGCCTGGCGCATTGAATTTGATCATCCGAGCCATACGCGTATCTACATTTCCGCTGAGCGGGGCTTGGTGACGGCAAGGCGGAATAACACCTGGCGTTGGTTTGATTTTCTATGGATGCTGCACATCATGGACTATGAAGACCGGGATAACTTCAATAACCTGCTTTTGCAGGGGATGTCGGTACTCGGATTGGTGACTGTGGCGAGTGGTTTTGTGCTGTGGGGAACGACGACAAGGTTGTTTCGTAGACAAGCGGATAGAAGAAATGTTATAGACTCAATTTGATTGCTCAGGAAATGATGTCCGACCAGGGGGCGTGGCTGCGAATTCGTCACCCAATGTCGGATTCGTAATAGAGTACAAACACAATTTAGATCACCTGCGAGGCTGGAGGTCTTGGAACCCAGAAGCCCGGGGCGCAATATGCGATCCCGGGCTTTTTTTGTTTTTATGGTGTATGCGTCATCACGAAACAGGAGGATTTTAACTTGAGAGCAACGAGTTTTCTGATGCTAATGATGCTGACGGGGCTGATGTTTGCCATCCGTCATGGTCTGGCGCTCAGACTTCAAAAGGGGCGGATTGTCTATCTTTTTTCTTTCATTTTTCCTGGATATCTTTTTGTGGGCTACGGACTTGGAACGATCTCGGAGTCGAAAGCCCCTCAGGATTGGCTTGCCTGGTTTCTTTATGAGGAAGTTACGATTCCCTTTCAGACGACGGAACTTTTGTTCGCATTCGTTTTGATCCGGGCCGCGCTCGTTCCGTCCTCTCCCGCGCGATCCTGCTTATCCGGTCAATCGTTAGTACGCTGGATAAAAACTTGCCTGTCCCGTTTGTTCTTACTTTTGCCATCTCCCGCAGTTGTGATTTGGTTTGTTTTTGCGGTGGGCGCGGTTCAAGGCGCGCGGCCCGGATGGCAGGGAGGGGAGGTAGGCGTAGGCATCATGACAGCCTTTCTCTGCGTTTCTGCGCTGTCCAGATGGTTTTCCACCGGGAATGCGGATGATTCGGAGGTACCCCTCATCGGGGCGATGCTGCTGCATTCCCTCATTGCGGTTCTTATCATTCTTCTTCCAACAGCATGGAATGCAACGCTATTTATACCGAAAGAAGGATCTTTTTCGGAATGGCAAGCCCTTTTGGTGTTTGGGGGTATCTGCCTGACGATTATCTTGGGATATTTCCTGCCTCGCATGGGCAGGCTGTTAACAAAAAGGAGCTGTTGATGAATACGTTGACCACAATTTTATACACCCTGTCGTCCGCCCTTCTGGTGCCGGTCATTGTCCTGTTAGTGGGTCTTTTCGGGTGGAGCCTTTTAACGCTGGGAGACTTTTTCAGGGAAGCCCTCGAGCGCCGCCGGACCGGAACCAGGAAGAGGGAAGCACATAAGAGACACCGGGATGCGTTCGAAGCGATCATACAGACCAGCGGATCGGAAACCGAGGCAACTCAGCGCTTGGATGAGCGGCTGGATGACCTTGAACGCAATTTAAGCGGGTGCCTGGAAAAGACCGATCTCGCCTGCCGCGTCGCTCCGATGCTTGGGTTGATGGGGACCCTGATTCCCCTTGGCCCTGCCCTGATGGCCCTGTCGGGCGGAGATATGCAGACCCTGGCGAAGAAGCTGGTTGTTGCCTTTACGACCACGGTGATCGGTCTGGCGACCTCGGCGATTTCGCTCTGGGTCACCACCGTTCGAAGGCGTTGGTACGATGCGGACATTCAGGAAATGAATTGGCTGGCCAACAGGCTGCTTGACGAAAGAAAGGAGGAGGTTGATGAACCATCCCATGGAAAAATGGAAGGGGCGAGGGTCTTCAGCGAAGCGGCTGCGTCCTAGAGCACTGGCATCAAAAGCGATGCCCGATCCAATGGCGATGCTGGCAAACCTTTTTGACGTGGCCTTTGTCTTTGCCCTTGCCTTTCTTGTCGCCCTGGTGACCCAGTTCCGTATGCCGGAGCTGCTTAGTAAAGATGACACGCTAACGATCATCAAAAATGCGGGACAGCCCGATATGGAGATTGTCGTCAAAAAAGGGAAGAAGCTGGAGCATTACAAGGCAACAGACCAAAGCTCAGGTGGATCGGGAAAGAAGCTGGGAACGGCCTACAAGCTCGATTCGGGAGAAGTGGTCTATGTGCCGGAAGAGAAAGAGGCCATGAAGGATAGTGAGTGAAGGGTTTTCAGTAGGGGCGATCCCCTGTGATCGCCCGCTTTCAAAGGGTCGTCCTTGAAAAAGATCCACGTCCAAATCAGCCGTCACAAATGGGAAACGCTGCTTGCCTTACTCCCGGTGGCCGCGGCGGGTGTCTATCGCTATGGTACAGAGGCCCTCATCATCGTCACGATTGCCGTGGTCTCTGCCCAGGGTTTTGAGTGGATAGTTGCCCTCTTGAGAAAACAGCTTCTGGAAATCCGGGGAGGTGCGCTCATTACGGGGGGATTGGTCGGCTTGATTCTTCCGCCGTCGGCTCCTTTGTGGGCGCCTGTTTTTGGGGCAGTTGTCGGGCTGGCACTGGGAAAAATGGCTTTTGGAGGGCGATTTAAAAATATCTTTAATCCGGCCATTGTGGGGATTGTGGCCCTCGTGGCCCTCTTCCCAGGACTCTTTACGGGGTATGGCTTGGGGCTCGATGCGGTCAGCGGTGCGAGCCCTGTGCGAATGGTGCTCCAGATGAGCCCTTCACTCCAAGAGCAGCTCATCACATTGGGCACAGAACAAGTTGGCGCATCGATTGGGGAGAGTAGCGGCGGGGCGCTCCTCCTGGGGGGATTTTTCCTGATCATCCGCCGGGCAATCGACTGGCATGTTCCGGCTGTACTATTTGCGACAGTGGGTCTTTTATCCTTTCTTTATGGGAGTGATCCGCTTCTGCAAATTTCTTCAGGCGGGTTGTTCCTCTGTGCCTTTTTTATGGCAACCGATATTGCGATTTCGCCGCACACGCAACTGGGGAAGGTGATTCA
>JBHHXB010000184.1:0-4041 GCA_046756825.1 Nitrospiria bacterium
GAAGTCAACCGCCGGGACGACGGATTTCACGATTACACGGCGGAACTGACGATGATCCTCAAAAACAGACAGGGGGAGGAGAGCACCCGCATCATCCGCAACAGTACGCTGGAGACACCGGGTGACGGCGATAAATCGTTGATTATTTTCGACAACCCGAGAGACGTGAAGGGCACCGCCTTTTTAAGCTTCACGCACAAAACCAAGAACGACGACCAGTGGCTGTTTTTGCCCGCGCTCAAGCGCGTGAAGCGGATCAGCTCTTCCAATAAGTCCGGCTCCTTCATGGGAAGCGAATTCGCCTACGAAGACATTACCAGCCAGGAGGTTGAAAAATTCAGCTACCGCTGGCTCCGCGACGAAACCTTGGACGGCAAAGCGACCTTCGTCGTCGAGCGCGACCCGGTGGATCCCAACTCCGGCTACACCCGACAGGAGGTCTGGTACGACAAACAGGAATACATCCCCTTAAAAATCGTTTTTTACGACCGAAAAAACGCGCTGTTGAAAACCCTGACCTACACCCGATACAAACAATATCTCGGGCAGTACTGGCGGGCCGACCGGATGGAAATGATCAACCACCAAACGGGCAAAAGCAGCCTTTTGAAATGGTCAAACTACCAATTTAAAACCGGCCTGAATGAACGGGATTTCAATAAAAACAGCCTGAAACGCGCACGATGAACAAACGGCGCGCCCTGTTTCAGCCCCTGTTTTGGAGCATGATGGGGTCATTCTTATTGTGTTTTCCAGCCGGGCTCCATGCCGCTGAGTGGTCGGGCCGTGTGGGCGTCGAGGGCCGTTTGTTTTTGAACGATCCGATTCATCCGGGCCAACGCGAACAACAGGCCTCAATCATTGCCCAACCGGAATATTATCAGTCCTGGGAGGAAAGCAGCTTTACTGCTGTCCCTTTTTTTCGGCTTGACAGCGCGGACAGCGAGCGAACGCACTTCGATGTGCGGGAGTTCTTTTTCCTGTGGTATCCGGGCTCCTTTGATTTGGGCGTCGGCGTGCGTAAAATCTTCTGGGGCGTGACCGAATCCCAGCACCTCGTGGACATCGTCAACCAGACCGACCTCGTTGAATTGACCGACGGGGAAGAAAAGCTGGGGCAGCCGATGCTTCACCTTTCTGTCTTACAGGACTGGGGAACCTTCGATTTTTTTGTGCTCCCCTATTTCCGCGAACGCACCTTCCCCGGTCGAAAGGGCCGACTGAGAACCGCGCTCGTCGTTGATACAGACCAGGCCCGCTTTGAAAGCGGCGCTAAAAAGCATCATGTCGATATCGCCCTCCGCTACGCGCATACCCTGGGAGATTGGGATATCGCGCTTTCTCATTTCGAAGGCACGGGACGGGAGCCCACTTTTTTAATCGGATCGGATGTGGCGGGAAACCCCGTCCTCATTCCCTTTTATGAACAAATCGGCCAAACCGGTCTCGAACTCCAGCATGTCGCGGAAGCATGGCTTTGGAAACTGGAGGTCATCCACCGAAACGGACAGGGTGAAGCCTTCGAAGCCGCAACCTTCGGCTTTGAATATACCTTCACCGGGCTGTTTGAAACCCGGATGGACTTGGGCGCGATCGGGGAATGGTTGTACGACACGCGGGGAACACGCGCCACGACACCCTTTGAAAACGATCTCATGTTCGGTCTTCGACTGGCCGTCAACGATATGGCGAGCACGGAGCTGCTGATTGGCGTCATTCAGGATCTGAATCACGCCGAAAAACTGCTCAGCATCGAAGGCGCGCGCCGCATCACCGACCACTGGAAAATGGAAGTGGAAGGGAATCTTTTCATGCAGCAAAACCGGAATGCGCTTTTTTATGATTTGAGAGAGGACGATTTTTTACAATTTTCACTGTCCTATTATTTTTAACCTCAACCTAAGGAGGAAAGGGATGAACACGGGAAATCAGTCAACCTCATCAAACGATCTGTTTTCACCTATTCAAATGGGGCCGCTCACGCTCAAAAACCGCATGGTCATGGCACCCATGACCCGCGACCGCGCGGCGCCACCCGATAACGTGCCCCAGGCCATGAACGTGCTATATTACGCGCAACGGGCCTCGGCGGGTCTCATCATTACGGAGGGTTCCCAAGTCTCCCAACAAGGCATGGGCTACCCCGTGACCCCCGGTATCCACAGCGCGGCCCAAGTCGCGGGCTGGCGCAAGATCACCGAGGCCGTACACAAGAAAGGCGGATTGATTTTTCTGCAACTCTGGCATGTCGGCCGCATCTCACATCCCTCTTATCAGCCCGGCGGCGGCCTGCCCGTCGCGCCCTCGGCCATCAAACCGGAGGGAGAGGCCTTTACCTATGAGGGGCTGCAGCCCTTCGTCACGCCGCGTGCCCTCGAAACCGATGAAATCCCCGGCATCGTTGAGGATTTTCGGCAGGGGGCAAAAAATGCGTTGGCGGCAGGATTCGACGGTGTGGAAATCCACGGGGCCAACGGCTACTTGATCGACCAGTTCATCCGGGACGGGACAAACCACCGGACGGACGCCTACGGCGGCTCGCTCGAAAACCGGGCGCGTTTTCTGCTCGAAGTAACGGACGCCGTCATCGGCGTCTGGGGCGAAGGGCGTGTCGGCGTTCGGCTTTCGCCCGGGGGCGGCTTCAACAGCATGTCGGACAGCGATCCACAGGCCACCTTCAATTTCATGGCCCGGCAGTTGAGCACCCGCCCCATGGCCTGTCTGCACGTCGTCGAAACCCTCGAATCCGTCGATGCCTTTGATTACGAGGCGCTTCGAAAAGCGTTTAACGGTCTTTACATGGCCAACGCCGGATACGATCTCAAGCGCTCACAGGAGGCCCTCGACACGGGCCACGCCGACCTCATTTCCTACGCCCAGCTTTTTCTTGCGAACCCGGATCTCCCGGCGCGTTTCAGACGGGGCGCCGCGCTGAACACCCCCGACCCCGATACATTTTACGGCGGGGACGAAAAAGGCTATACGGACTATCCAGGCTTGGCGGACTAAGGAAACAAGCCCTCTTCCTCGCAACACAATTCCTTAAACGGCGCTGTCCCACATCACTGGGGCAGCGCCGTTGGATCCCTATCCCTATACCCTCCCCTGAAAAATCGGGTACAATGAAAGATATCCGAGACACTACGTATTCACTTTTTTGTGAGGCAATCGTCATGAAAACCGCGATGATCGTCCTGTTTTTAGGGATCGGGCTTCCCGTCATTTCCTTTTTGACAGGGCTGTACTACATTAAAAGAAACGAGGATGAGAAGAGGCAAAAACCCCACGCAAAAGAACGCTTCACCACTTAACACAAAATCTCAATGAAGTGTGTTTTACTAAACGACTCTCCATCATCATTTCACGTTCACCACTCTTTTCTCTCATCGTATTGACTTTGCAAAACAAGAGGCCTACCCTCTTTTCATCCCTGACGGAGTGCGTGCATGGAAGAATACAAAACCGTCATTAACATCATCGTCTTCGTCATCCTCATGGGGGCCGTGTTTGTCTTCGTGAGCCGAAACTAAGCGCACAACCATTGCGCAACAGATGCCACCTCCCTTTCGGATCTGGTCAAAGCAGATCGGGCGCTTCGGGCCACATCTCAAGTCACTACCTCACAAAATCATAGGGACTGAAAAGCATCCCGCGTTCTGACAGACTCGGCCGCCGTTCCTTTTGTCTGCGATAACAGTTGTCGGCGATGTGCCCCTGGGGCCACGGATTCCCTTCATATCCCCAAACACCTGTTTTAAGATTGATCCAATACCGGCCATTCGGAATAGGGCCACAGTGGATCTTTTCAAGCTCTCGAATTGCCTGTATGTTGAGCCGAACACCGTTGACTACCACTCGGCGCTCAGCATGAGCCACATCCGCCAAGACAATGACGATGATCAATCCGCATAATATCAATGATATTTCCTTCATCTCACAGCACCTTGCCCCTAAAATACGTTCGTCAAAAATGCAGTTCGACAATGTAAAGAAGCAAGCTGGGGGCCATTTTCTAAACACAGTCTCATTGTACCCAGAGTA
>JBHHXB010000185.1:0-4027 GCA_046756825.1 Nitrospiria bacterium
GCGCAAATGCCGCCACATTCCCGCCATGCACCCGGTTGCGGGTATCGCCGATATCGTAGGGATTGATTTCATACATGGGATTGCTCCACTGCTTAAAACGAGAGCTTTACGCCGCCGTAGGCTGAAACACCTCGTGCGGTGAAGCCCACAACTTCCTCGTAATTTTCATCGAAGAGGTTTTCGATGCGGACAAAGCCTTCGAAACGGTTCGCGGCGCGATAATTGGTGGTGAAGTCGATTTTAACGTAATCGTCCATTTTTACCCCGCCGAAGTCGATTCGGTCTTCCACGACGGTGCCGAGCAGGTTCAGGTCAAGCCTGTCTGTGGGTTCGTACTGGAGGCCGAAGGCCCCTTTATGCCTCGCCCGCCTTAAAAGTTTTTTCCCGGTGCTTTTGTCTTCGCTGTCCAAATAGGTGTAGCTGAAGTTAACCGCGAAGCCTTTCGCGACGCCGATGCCGCCGCTCAGTTCGACACCTTCCGCCTCGGCTTCTTTAATGTTCACAACAGTGGTTCCTTGTCCGCTGATGAGGTTGTCGAAATCATTCTTAAAATACGTCACATCAAACCAGGATGTCGAGCGCCCTCCGTTGCCAGGGTACTCTTTTCGGATGCCAATGTCATATCCCTTGCTCTCCTCGGGTTTAAGGTTTTTGTTTCCGAAGAAGAAGGGCGACTGAAAAAAGAGCTCATTGAAGGGAGGGGCCATAAAGCCGGTGCCGTAGGAGACGTGTAGCGTCATCCTGTGTCGTTCGAGGGCGTAAGCCGAGGTGAGGCGGAAGGTCGTTTTGCCGCCGAAGGTGCTGTGGTCGTCATGCCGGACAGCAGCCGTCACAAAGAGGGCGTCCAGCAAAGCGGCCTGATCCTCCAAAAAGACCGACTTGATGTTGATGCGCTCGTCGAAGCCGCCGCTGGTGCTTTTTCCTTCCTTCCGGTCGTACTCCAGCCCAATCAAAAAGGTGTTGTCGGGGGAGGGTGAGAAGGTGTTCAAAAACAGAAGATCTTGAACATTGGTCTCAAATGTAAAGTTATTATCCGGCTCTTCTCCTTCAAGTTTTTCATCCGCTATGGAAAATTGAAGTGAAGGTGTCCACCAAGCGGCAAGTGGTTTTTTCAGTAAAAGCGCAGTGTGGGCGATCTCTCGTGCGATTGATCGATTCGGATCGTCGCCGCCGCTGCCCCCAAAAGCATCGGTCTCCTCTTCCGCGCTTATATAGCGCAGATTGAAATCCGCCTGGCCGTCGCCAGGAAGGTCGAGACCGAGACGATGCGAGACCGTTAAGTTTTTGTAGCCGTCTTCTTCGGTATTACCAAGTCGTTCACTCGCAGCCGAGACTCCTTCGCTTTCAAGGCGGACGATAGAGAGGGAATAGTCAAACCTGTCTTCCGACCCGGAGAGACCGATCTGCTGTCGGAAGGTTTTAAATGATCCAAATTCGGCCAGTACGGACGTAGTGGGTTCAGCTTTTCCCCTTTTGGTGATAATGTTGATGACACCGCCAATCGCCTCCGAGCCGTAGAGGGAACTCTGCGGTCCCCGCAACACTTCGACTCGCTCGATGCTGTTAACAAGCAAATCACTGAAATCAAAGGCTCCGCTGGTCGGACTGTTGACCTTGACGCCGTCGATCAAAACCAGCGTGTGATTGGACTCGCCACCCCGAAGAAAGACCGAGGTCTGTTGCCCAAGTCCGCCGGACTGAGCAATATCGATGCCGACGGCGGCCCGAAGGGCCTCGGAGATGGTTTTGATGCCTTGTTTTTCGATCGTCTCCCCCTCGATTACGGTAATGCTGCTCCCGGTTTCCGGTATATGAGAGGGGAGACGGGTGGCCGTCATGACAACGGTCGGCAGCACGACGGCCTTTTCTTCGGAATCGGACGCGGCGTGCAGATTCGCGGCACCCGATGTGGAAAATGCAATCGAAAGAAAAATTCCGAAAGACGCGCTTAATCTTTTTTTCATCAACAACCTCATTTGATTTAATGTGATTTGCGCCCCGTTTTCGCACAAAAAAATCCCCAGCTTCTTAAATGACGCAAGAAGATGGGGATACCCTGATGATCCCCTGTCTTGTCCATCGAAGACGGGCGGCGATCTTGGCTGCGTCAGGCAGGTCTTCTGGCTCTGGGTTCGTCCTACTCCCCACGCCTTCCCGTCCTGAAATCGGACAGTGGCGTCTCGTGGGTTTCGTCCCCCATCACAGCGGCGGGACCGCTCCCGGTTTGCACGGGATTCCCTTTTCAACCCCGGCCAAAAAGCCGGGATCACCTGAACAGCTTATGTGTTGCGCGGAGAGTTATATCAGGGCCTTGCCTTAAAAGCAAGACCGGTTAAACCTTGGATGCGGCTGGCGGTTTTATCTCCGTTGCCCGCGCATCGGCCACATCCATAAAAACAAAGACGGCAATCCCCGAAAGCACGCCCGTCGCCGAGAGTAAAAACATGGCCTGATATCCAAAACCGTCGGCGATGAATCCCCACAGCGGCGAGCCGATGAAAAGCCCGATGTCAAAGAAAAGCGTAAAGAGCGCCATGCGCGCGCCCCGTTCATTGCCCGGCGCGCGGTTGATCAAGAGCACGGAAAGGATGGGAAAAATAAAGCCGTGCCCCACACCGCAGAAAATGCCGCTGATCAACAATCCCAATGGCGAGGCCCAAAACGCAAGCAATGTGATGCCCAGGGCGAGTAAAAAAATCGAGGGGTAAAGCACGGTTTTCAGGCCGAAGCGGTCGGGCCATTTTCCTCCGGCCAAACGAATTAAAACCGCACTCAGGCTATAGGCCATGAAAAAAGGGGTGACACTGAAACCATTTTCATGGGCGTAAGGTTTTAAAAAGACCATGTATGAAACAAGCCCCAGGGCAAATAATCCGGTCACAGCCAGCGGCACGCGGTTCGGCGAATGAAAGGCACTTTGAAGAAAACGAAGCCAATGAAAAACCGGCTTTTCGTGGTCATTGGCGGGCTCTTTCAAAAAATAGCACAGGATGATGAATAACAAGGTAAAACCCGCGCACGCTTGAAAAAGCCCCGCATACCCCCCGTGTTGAATGATGAACTCCCCCAGCGGCACGCCGAAGGCCCCGGACAAATGCCCCCCGATGCCGAAGAGGGCGATGCCCTCCGTTCTGCGCGTCTCCGGAGCGATGTCGGCGGCAAAGGTAAAAAAGGTCGCGAACAAAATTCCCATGCTCAAGCCGTGCAGCAAACGCACGATATAAATGAGAGGTCCCATGTGGTCGATGGAAAGGTACAGCAGGTGGGTGACAAAAAAGATGGCACCGCCGATCAAGAGGCATTTTCGGCGTCCGATCCGCTCAAGCGCGTTTCCCGTCCAGGGCCGGATGAGCATGCCTGAAACCGACGCAACACCCATGATGATGCCGACGGCGGCAAGATCCGATCCGAGGTTTTGCAGGAAAACCGGAAGCAGTACATAAGGCCAGAAGGAAAACCCGAACAAAAGGTGCGCCGTAAACAAGAGCAGAAAGTTTAGACTGAGCAAGGCGGGAGCCTGCTTAAAATCGGCGTGCGGTCTTCGCTTCATCCCGTCATCATACCAAAATCACCGAAGCCCTTCAGAGGCCTTTAAAGACGATATTTTCACTTTACGTGCGGAAATCGCCTGGGCTATACTTTCAAAAAACAACACTTGGACACGGGAAAATACAGAAAGGATTGGGATGATTAGTCAGGATGCCTTGATTCAATATATCGAAAAAGCCATGCCGGACGCCAGGGTCACCGTCAAAGACCGCACGGGCACAATGGATCACTATCAGATTCAAATCATTTCGGAGGCCTTTGAAGGGAAAAACCTGCTCGACCGGCAACGCTTTGTTTATCAGGCCCTGGATGTGCCGATGAAGGATGGCCGCATCCATGCCCTCGAAATCAAATCCCAAACCCCGGAAGAGGCCGCATCGGCCTAATGACATCCTGAAAATTATTCACAAAAAATCATTCATTGTAAGGAGATGGTATGGACGCCTCCCTCCGAGGGGAAGCGGGATGAGCGGTTAAA
>JBHHXB010000186.1:0-4006 GCA_046756825.1 Nitrospiria bacterium
ACCGGTTTTGAGGTTTTTCCGCGTGACAACCTGTTGCCATCGATGAATCGGCAATCCGACATTAAATACCGTTGCATTATTATCCATGCGGAAAAGATGGATATTATGCGTGATAAAATCGTCGTGACGAAAACCGACAAGCGCACCCTTGACCGTTCCCATCACCCGTGGACTAAACCGGCATTTTTTGATGACACTGATATGCCGGCTTTTGGGTTTCCGGCCGCGCTGAATATCCTCCAAAAAAACGATCACATTCTGCATGCCTTTATTTTCAGGGTGGATAGTTAGCGCATCGTCTAAAAAAGTTCTGCCACAAAAATCCGGGTTTTTATGAATTTTGTGAAGATGTTTGGCGGGCATGGATTCATCCCCCCATTGGACAACACCACGAATGCTTCCGCCCGCTACCTCTGAAACCACCTCATAAGGGAGAGCCCGTCCCTGAAAAAAAGGAAACAGCGTAACACTGAGAAAAATCACCGTGCATACTTTCCGGTCTTTGAAACACCATACGCCAAAAAACATTGTTTGCTCCTTTCGACTACATACAACTACCCGGTAAAACCCCAGCAAAAATGACGGCCAGATCTCATCGCCAGCGATTCGTCAAAGATTCTTTGTGATATTTATCAATGTATTTCATGACGATGTATTTTCCCCTTATTGGATGTTTTGAGAAGGAACTTGAGCGGCTGATGTTTAAAAAATCTACTTCTGATTTCCTGCTTGACTTGAATCAGGGGGCCGCTATAATCAGGCCATCACCTTGTCGCGAGTCTCGAAATGGCCTGTGTCCGAATCTATTTAAAAGACGAATTCCGGTGGAGCTATACCCTGCTTGACAAAGAGGTGCGTATCGGGCGAAGCCGGGAAAACCACATCGTCCTCCCCCACCCCGAAGTCTCGCGTCATCAGGCCATGATCCGGAGAGAAGGCAAGGAATTTATTGCAAGCGACCAAAGCGGACGCGGCCTTGAGATCAACGATCACTCTTCAAGCCTTCAGGACGTCCGTCTCAACAATCGGGATGCGCTTCATATCGGGACCTACCGCCTTGTTTTTGATTCGGAAGAGGCCCCGGACACTCCGACGGATACGATCACCTGGGAGCCCACGCTGGATCTGCCGGAAACGGGGTCGGCCCGGGATGGCACGGGAAAATACGAGCTGGTTGTCACGAGCGGCCCGGACGAGGGGAAGCGGATTTCCATCGGCGAAAAAATTCTATTGATCGGGAGAAGCACACGCGGGGATCTTTCGCTCTCCGATAAAACGGTCTCTAATTTTCACCTGGAAGTCGAGGCGGGCTCGACCGGAGTGCATATCCGAGACATGGGCAGTACCAATGGCACACGGGTCGATGGGCAAAAAATCCAGAGCCTGGTGGTTGAACTCGGCTCCGAGATTCAGATGGGGAACACCACCCTTAAAATTTTTATTGAAGAGGAAACCACACCCGCCCTGCCGCCCGCGCTGGGCAGTCTTGTTGGAAAAAGCCTGAAAATGCAGGAAGTCTATCAGTGGATTCGAAAGGGGGCGAAAGGCGATACGGCTATCTTGATCCAGGGGGAAACCGGCTGCGGGAAAGAGGTGGTCGCAAGGGAGATTCATCGCCTGAGTGAGCGCTCGAACGCCCCGCTCATCACCATCGACTGCAGCGCCATCCCCAAGGATTTGATCGAATCCGAATTGTTCGGTCATGAGAAAGGCTCTTTCACGGGGGCCACCGGACAGCGGAAGGGAGCCTTCGAACTCGCGCGGGGCGGGACGGTGTTTCTGGATGAAATCGGAGAACTCCCCCTCGACATGCAGCCCAAACTATTACGGGTTCTCGAGGAAAAACATTTTAAACGCATCGGCGGCAGCGAACGAATTAAATCGGACTTTCGGGTCGTCGCCGCCACGAACCGGTGGCTCGATCAGGAAGTGGTCAAGGGACGTTTCCGGCAAGATTTGTATTTCAGGCTCTATGTCATCCCCATCTTTTTACCGCCGCTCAGGGAACGGCGGGAAGACATCCCCTTGCTGGTTCGGCACTTTTTGAAAGGGAAATCCATTCACGTGCCGCAGCCCGTACTCGAGAGACTCACCGAACACCCCTGGCCGGGCAACGTCCGCGAGCTCCGTAACGTGCTTGAACGCGCTGTCGTCATGATGGAAGGCGCCACCCTGCACATGGAAGATCTGCTCTTTTTGGGCGAAAGGAAAAAAGGCGGCGGGCCAATGCCCTGGCAGGAAAGTGAGGCTACGGCACCCCCTGTCTCTTTAGAGGAAATCGAAAAGCAGGTGATTCGGCGGGCGATTAAAACACACGGGGGCGACAAGCGGGCGGTCGCTCGTGAACTCGGGATCGCGCTTTCAACTCTTTACGAAAAAATCAAGCGATTTAAGTTGTAGCAGCCCCGCTTGGCGCGGCCTCGGTAGAGGCTTTTCGAGCGCGGATTTCTTTTAAAAGCGGGTCTCCGTAGCGTTTGATCTGCCATTGCCGCATCTGCGAAACAGCATTAAAGTCTTCGCCTTTTTTCGGTTTTTGCCGGGCGATTTCTTTTAAAACCCCACCCGTCATCACCATCGCGGGCTCAAGTCCTTCGGCCTCGGCCTGTGTGTTTCGCCACGCTTTCAAGGCCTTGAGCAGTTTTTCCTGTCCGGTTGTCAACGGAGGACAGGCGCTTTTCACACGCGGCGGAAGCGGCTCGTCCGTCTCCAGGCCTTTTTGAATCGCGCTGAGCCAGCGGTCGCAATATCTCGCAATGGCCATGTTTTTTTTTGGAAAGAGCGCCTGCATTTCCGTGTGATCCTTCGGCCGCTTTTCCGCCATTAAAATCAACAATGTACTCGAAATGGTTTTAAAGGGCGGCGTATCCCGTTCCCTGGCGACCTGGTCGCGTGTCGCGACGAGTTCTCGTAAAATTTGCTGTGTCCGCTCCGGTAATCCCCGAACGCCCTTCGTCCGAATATAATCATTTGGTTCAAAGTCTTTCCCGCTCCACGTGATGTCCTCCATCAATCGGCATTCCTCCTCCAACTGATCTGACCGTCCTCTTTTTTCAACTTCCGCGCTTAAAATGCGATAAAGCGGATCAAGATAAGCGGTATCAAGAGAGGCATAATCGAGCTGCTCACTGGAAAGGGGACGGAGCTTCCAGTTCGCTTTTTGAAATTTTTTAGAAAGGGTAACTTGAAAATAGGTTTGAATCAGATTTTGGAGGGAAAACTGTTTGACGCCGATGGCGCGCGCGGCCAAGGCCGTGTCATAAACGGGACCGATTTTAAACTGATAATCCCGTTTCAGGGAAACAATGTCATAATCCGAGCCATGAAAAATTTTCAGAATGGAACGGTCTTCAAAAAGCCGCGCAAGCGGCTGAACCGTGTCCAGCAGCAGAGGGTCAAAAATATAGTGCCGCGCTCCGCCTGAAATCTGAATGAGACTGACTTGCTCCTTGTAGCTGAAGAGCGAATCCCCTTCGATATCCACCCCGATACAGTCACAGCTTGTCAGATCTTCAATTGCTTCGTCTCGGGCTTCGGGTTGGGTAATGTACTGGTAATCGGGGATAATCGGCCTCCGGCTATAATAATTCTTCGAGGATTTTGTGAAACTGAGGATGTTCGAGCAGGCCGCCCCCGCGATAGGGCACCACGAGTTTTCCCTCTTGATCGAAGAGAAACAGGGTCGGCGTGGCGACTGCGCCAAAGCGTCCGGCAACCTGATCTCCCCGGTCATAAAAGACGGGAAAGCTGAAGGTCTTCGCGTTCTCACGGACATAGCGCTCGATATTCTGTTGGGTGTCGCTAAAGCCAATGGCCAGGACTCGAAAGGGCCGGTCCGCCAGTTTTTTCTGAAGCTGGTGAATTTTTGGCAGCTCCTGTTGGCAAGTGCCGCACCAGGAGGCCCAAAAGACAACGAGCGTCGCCTTGCCCAGCATCTCTTTTTCAGTAAAAGACTGGCCTTCAAGCGAAGTCAGTTGAAAAGAAGGCACCGACGGCCGCTCGGCCGCCT
>JBHHXB010000187.1:0-4001 GCA_046756825.1 Nitrospiria bacterium
GGCACACCCGAAGGCACCATCATTCCCTTCACCGCCTTCGTCTCCGACGGAACGCGGGTCAGGGCTTATGGAGAGGACGCGGTTGTCGTTTCCAATCGGCCCGATATCACCGTCGATGCGATAAATAACCCATTTGGAGATGTCACGGTCGGAGCTTCCGCCAATAAAACGGTGACAATTACCAATGACGGCAACGCCGATCTCAACCTCGGCGCGATCGCTGTGGGGAACCCTGTCGCGGCCCCCTTCAGCATCCTGAACGACACCTGCTCGTCCACCACCCTCGCACCGGCCGGAAACTGCAACCTCACGGTGCGATTCTCACCCGCCGTACCCGGCGCATTCAGCGACAGCTTCGACATCCCTTCAAACGATCCGGACGAAAACCCGGTGACCGTCAGTGTTAGTGGAACGGGCGTGTCGGGGCCGGAGCCCGACATCACCTTCACACCGCTGAATCATGGGTTTGGGAACGTGACCCTTGGCGACAGCGCAACCCAAACCATCACCGTCAAAAACGATGGGGACGCCGATTTAGTCCTCGCCACGGTAACGTTGGTGAATACCTCGTCTCCTTTCAGCATGCAGAATGATACCTGCTCCGGCCAGATATTGGCCCCTGCCGCAAGCTGTGTTTTTGATATCCGCTTCGCGCCAATCGCCGTGGGTGCCTTCAACGGCAGTTTCGGCATTCCCTCAAACGACCCGGATGAAAACCCGGTGACGGTTGAAGTTAGTGGGACAGGTGTTGCAGTACCAGTGCCCGATATTGCCGTCAGCGACTCGGTTGCGCCGGGAAA
This sequence comes from Nitrospiria bacterium, assembly GCA_046756825.1. Taxonomy (GTDB): domain Bacteria; phylum Nitrospirota; class Nitrospiria; order SBBL01; family JAADHI01; genus JAADHI01. The sequence continues at coordinate 801 of JBHHXB010000187.1, forward strand.
TGATCTTCAGGTGCCGTTCGGAGGAGCGACAGTCGGCGGCACTTCGGATCAGACCGTGACGGTCACGAATGACGGCAAAGCACCCCTGAACCTGAACACAGTCGCCTTTGCCGATGGCTTGGTCGTCCCTTTCAGCATCCTGAACGATACCTGTTCGGGTACCAGCCTTGTATCGGCCGGGAACTGCACGCTTACGGTGCGGTTTTCCCCCACGGTGGTCGGTGCGTTCAACGACACTTTTGACATCCCTTCCAATGACCCGGATGAAGATCCTGTCATTGTCAGTGTCAGTGGAACGGGTTTGACGCCACCGGCACCGGATATTACGGTCACCGACTCCGTCGTGCCTGTGAATGATCTTCAGGTTCCTTTTGGAAGCACTACGGTCGGAACAAATTCAGACAAAACTGTGACAGTCACAAATGACGGAAATGCCAGTCTCAACCTCGGTGCGATTGCCGCGAGTAACCCCGTTGCAGCCCCCTTCAGTATTCTGAACGACAACTGTTCCGGGATCACCCTTGCGCCGGCGGGAAACTGTTCATTGACAGTAAAGTTTTCACCCCTTGCAACAGGGTTGTTTAACGACAGCTTTGACATCCCTTCTAACGATCCGGACACAAATTCGGTGACGGTCAATGTCAGCGGCACCGGTGTATCCGCGCCAGTCAATCGTCCACCGACCGCACCTGAGTTGGTTTTTCCAGAAGATGGAGGGACAGTGTCTGGACCAAATGTTGATTTTGGGTGGAACAGATCAACCGACCCGGATGGAGATGCCGTCACATACAAATTGACGGTTTGTGAAGACGCGGCCCTCACCCTCGGCTGTATCACAGAAAGTAATATCGCAGCCCTTCAAAACAAGGTCTATGACTATGCCGGGCTCAGCCTTGGTTTCGGCCTGGTTTTTGGTTTTGTGATAATCGGGCGCGCTAACGGCCGGAACAAGACGGGATTGTTAATCGTTGCGGTGCTTTTTTCGGGGGCCTTGCTTGCTTCTTGCGGAGGCGGAGGTGGTAATGGCGGCGGAAATCCGACGGCGGACATCACCCGCACCGTCAACGCTTTGAAATCCGGGACCACCTACCATTGGAAGGTAACGGCGGGCGATGGGAACGGCGGCGCAACCGACAGCATAAGCTGGACCTTTACGACGCAGTAGCTGCCTCGGGACTCTACGGATATCGATAAAAAGCGGAGGCGATATCGCCTCCGCTTTTTACTTTAAGACACAAACCGAGAAAAAAATCGCGTGATTTGTGGTTCGGCCCAATACGCCGCCCGCCACGGCCAGCACCCGTGCACAAAGCCCACATGCCCGCCGTGTTCAGAGATGGAGAAAGAAAGCGCTTGGGATGCCCGGGCTTCTTTCATCGGGAGAGATGCGCCGGGCAAAAAGGGGTCATCTGCCGCGTGAATCACGCGGGTTGGCACACGGATCCCCTTTAAAAAATACCGTGCGCTGCATTGCGCCCAATAGTCTTCGGCGTCTTTGAAGCCGTGGACGGGCGCGAAAATTTCGTCCTCAAACCGGATGTACGCAGTGATGCGCCGCACAGCGTCCGCATCTATCAAGTCCGGGAACACTTTCGATTTTTCCAGCATTTTCTGTTTTAAGCTGGGCAGAAAATTCCGGCCGTAAAGCCGCCCAAAAATCGCGTCAATGCGACGTGCCGCCACGCCTAAATCGAAAGGGGCGGAAACAACCGCTGATGCCCGAATCAAATCGCCCGCCTCGGCACCGCGCTCCCCCAGCCATTTAAGGAGCACGTTGCCGCCGAGGGAAAAGCCGACGACAAAAAGGGGCGATTCCGGCCAACGCGCCTCGAGTCTTCGAACAACCCAATCCAAATCCGTGGTTTCCCCGGAGTGATAAAAACGCGGCTGCCAATTGATCTCTCCGCTGCACGATCTAAAATTGAGCGCGGCTCCCCGCCAGCCCATGCGCCCGGCCGCACGAAGCATCCCCAAGCTATATTTCGATCTTGACGAGCCTTCCAAACCGTGTAGACAGAGCAGCGTTGGAAGACCGTCGGCATCCGCGCTTTCCGGATTTGGCGTCAAAAAATCGAGGTCGAGAAAGTCGTCGTCCGGTGTCTCCCAGCGCTCCCGCACAAGGGGAAGCGCCGGTGTTTCTCCGAAAAACGACCGCCAAACCGTTTGCTGATGCCCGTTTCTGCACCACCAGGGTGATACAAATCCGTTCTGTCGCGCATCCTTTTTCATGTACCCGCCTCTAAATCGCCCGGGCCATTCTTTCCCAAAATCAGTCAAAAAATCAAACACGCCCCGACCCGTGATATTGTGTTTGTCAGAGCCGCCTCCGCCGCAGTAAGATAAACAAATGAGGAAAACCGCAATAAAAATCTACACGACGGGGCTTGTGTTTGCCGCAATACTTCTGGCCTCCGCGTTTCCTTGGGGCGTTGCGGCGCTCACGCTTGAAAAGGAAGAAAGCGTCACGGAAACGGCCACCTTCGCGGGAGGCTGTTTCTGGTGTACGGAGCACGCCTTTGATGAGGTCGCGGGTGTGCTTTCGACCACTTCGGGCTACACGGGGGGCCACAAGGAAAATCCGACCTATCAAGAGGTCTCCGCAGGCGGCACGGGACACGCCGAAGTCGTCCAAGTGGTGTTCGATCCCACCGAAGTCAGCTATGACCAATTGCTGGATGTCTTTTGGCGGAACATTGACCCCACCGTGCAAAACAAGCAGTTTTGCGATCACGGCGATCAGTACCGTAGTGAAATTTTCTATCACACAGAAACACAGAACAAACTCGCACAGGCCTCCAAAAAACGGCTGGAGCAAACCAAGCCGTTTAAGGGACCCATTTTCACCCGAATCACCGAGGGCTCCACGTTTTACCCGGCGGAGGAATACCATCAGGATTTCCACCACAAAAACCCCGTTCGCTATAAACTCTATCGTTTCAGTTGTGGCCGGGATCAGCGTCTGAAGGTCTTGTGGGGCGATAAAAAATGAGGCGCAGGACCTTTATGATGCGATGCGCCGGTGTGCTTGGCCTGCTCCTCTCCGCGCCGCATGTGCTGGCGAGGGCTACGAAAACAGCCATTGAAAAAGTGGTGAAATCGGATGACGAATGGCGGCGTATTTTAAGCCCTGAGCAATACCGTGTTTTGCGCAAAGAAGGAACGGAGCGGCCCTTTTCGAGCCCGCTGAACAAGGAATATGGT
>JBHHXB010000188.1:0-3985 GCA_046756825.1 Nitrospiria bacterium
TCTGGATGCTGTTGACGAAAGACAAGCGAAGCACGGTTTTCGGTTTCGTAAATAGTGGATTCGAGGGAAGTTATGCCCTTCATTCATATTAAATCCCTGCCCTTCAAAAAATCCCTTGATGTGTCCGACATCCTCTTAGGCATCACCCGGGATTTTGCCGAACACACCGGCGTCAAAGCAAACCACATACATACGACTTGGGAATTTTTCAGTCCGGGGCACTACGCGAAGGGAAGGCAGGCCCCTGAAGATCAGCGGGAGGCCCATCACCCCGTTATCGTGGACTTGCTGACGCCCGACTTTAATGACATGACGGTGATTGCGCTGATGTTGGAAACCATTGCGGAAAGTCTCTCAAAACGGGCCGATTTTCCAAAAAACAATATTTTCATCAATCACCGCCAAGCCCGTTCGGGCATGGTCTTCGATGATGGAGAGATCGTGCGTTGGTGAGATCAGACGCCGTTTTTAAGCATTGGAACCCATCCGAAGTTTTAGATACCTTTCAAAACGAGGAATCCCATCCATGCAAAGCACGGTTTTGATCCAAGCCTCACGTTCAAAATTGATAACGCGTAATTCATGCACACAGGCAATCAAGGATTGATCCTTTTCGGCAGTAGTGGCTCCCGGATCATCAAGGGAAGACGAGAACAGTCGATGATGAAGAATGTCGTTCTTTTCCCACCAGTCCAGCAAAAACCAATTCCGCATCGTGCCTTGGTGGATGATTAAAAAGCCCAGACCATAACGTTGCGCCGTTAAGGCAGGTTGCGGCAAGTGCGGCAGAACTCTTTTTATGCCCTCAGACACAAGGTCTTCCGGAAGCGGCGCCGACGCTTGAGAAATCCCATAGATTTTTATGCGCCAGCCCTTTGGGTTTTCTTGGCCGATAAATTTGATCGACCGTTTAATGTAAGGCTCAAAATCATGCATCTTATGCCTCATCTGTGCGAAATGAACGAAGCCGCAGCGCATTGCTCAGAACGCTCACAGACGAGAGCCCCATCGCCGCCGCGCCTAAAATCGGAGAAAGCCGAATTCCCCAAATGGGATATAACACGCCCGCCGCGACCGGAATAAGGACGATGTTGTAGATAAAAGCGAAAAAAAGATTTTCTTTGATGTTTTTGATCGTCGCCTGAGAAAGACGAAGGGCAGTGATGACGCCTTTGAGCTTGCCGCCGACCAGGGTCATGTCCGCCGCGGCAAGGGCCACGTCCGTGCCGGTGCCGATCGCCATGCCGACATCGGCCTGGGCAAGCGCCGGGGCGTCATTAATGCCGTCCCCGATCATGGCGACACGATGTCCTGCCTTCTGAAGCCGTTTCACCGCCGCGGCCTTTTCACCCGGTAAGACCTCTGAGATCACCTGCTTGATCCCGGCCGAACGCGCAATCGCTTCCGCCGTTTTTTTCTGATCCCCTGTGAGCAAAATAACCTTCAAATCGCGCCGATGAAGGGAGGCGACAACGGACTTGGCGCCTTCTTTCACGGTATCCGCCACGGCAATGACGCCGATACAACATTTGTCGACGGCAACAAATATCGGCGTTTTCCCCGCTTCGGAGAGACGCCGGCCTTCCGCCTTGAAGACCTCCACCGAAATCTGTTCTTCTTCAAGCCAACGCGCGCTTCCTAAGAGGACGGCCACGCCGGAAACCATTGCACGCACCCCGCGCCCGGCTTCAGCATGAAAGGCCTCCGGCTGAGACAAAGCGATGCCTTCTTCTTTGGCCGCGGAAACCACGGCATGGGCAAGGGGGTGTTCCGAAGCCTGCTCCGCACTGGCGGCGTAATATAAAAGTGTTTTTCGATTGTCCGATCCATCCGGGCGGGCAATTGCATCCGTCAAGATCGGTTTGCCGTGGGTGAGTGTGCCGGTTTTGTCGAAGATCACGGTATCAACCCGGCGGGCCTCTTGAAGCACGTCGCCACTACGGATGAGGATGCCGCACTCCGCACCCCGGCTGATGCCGACCATGACAGAGGTGGGCGTGGCGAGTCCTAAAGCGCAAGGACAGGCCACGATGAGTACCGCGACCGCTGTAAAAATCGCATGTGTGAGCGCCGGTTCCGGGCCGATAAAAAACCAGACTAAAAATGAAAACAGTGCGATGACGAGGACTGAGGGCACAAAAATCCCGGCGATTTTATCGGCCAGTTTGGCAATCGACGGCTTGCTGCCCTGCGCTTCTTCGACGAGCCGGATGATTTGCGAAAGCGCCGTTTTCGCCCCGACCTGCTTGGCTTCAAAGATAAAACGCCCGTATTGGTTGATGGTGCCGCCGACAACCTGATCTCCGACATTTTTTTCAACGGGGAGACTTTCTCCCGTAATCATCGATTCATCCACGGAAGAATACCCTTGTAAAATTTTCCCATCGACCGGGATTTTTTCGCCGGGACGCACAACAAGGCGATGACCCACGGCAACGGTGGAAAGCGAGACCTCTTGCTCTTCGCCGTTTTCGTGAATCAGACGGGCGGTTTTGGCTTGAACGCCCATGAGTTTGCGAATGGCTTCAGAAGTTTTTTTCTTGGCGCGTCCTTCTAGCAATCTGCCGAGCAGGATGAGTGTAATGATGGCGGAAGCGGTGTCATAGTAGACGGCGGGCGCAAGCCCGTCAAAGGCGAAAACAGCGGGTAAAAAGGTGGCGACGACGCTGTAAAAATAGGCCGCCGATGTGCCGATGACGATCAAGGTGTTCATGTCGGAGGCACCGTGCCTCGCCGCCGCCCAGGCCCGTTTATAAAATGGCTGTCCCGCCCAGAACTGCACCGGCGTGGACAGCATCCATTGCAGCATCATGACCCCTTCGGGGCTCAAACCCACGCTTTTTCCAAGAATCATCAGGGCGAAGACGGCAAGCGTAAGCAGGCCGGCGGCAAGCAGTTTCTTTTTCAAAACGGCTTCATGTCGTGTGTCTTGCTTTTGACGGTCTTCTGCCTCACTTTCCTCTGCTTCATGAAGGGCATCGACAGTTTCGTAACCTGCGGAACGAATGATTTCCTTGAGTGTCCCAAGGTCTGTCAGCGTCGGAAGATAAGTCACCGTCGCTTTTTCCGTCGCCAGATTCACCGAAGACTGCAAGACCCCGTTCGCGGCTTGCAGTTGGTTTTCGATGCGTCCCACGCAAGCGGCGCAGGTCATGCCTTTGATCCCGATTTGGTCTTCCTCTGTTTGCACATCGTAGCCGATCTGCCGGACTTTTTCGATCACCCGAGGCACTTGATCCTCATCGGAGATCTGCACGCGGGCTTTGCCCGTGGCGAAATTGACCGAGGCCTCGTTGACCATGGGAAGCGTCTTCAGCCCTTTTTCAACGCGCGCAGAACAGCTCGCGCAGGTCATGCCGTCGACCGGCAAATCAATAAACGGCGCTTTTGTTTCCATCACGAATGCTCCTTTGTTCGTTTAATTGCGTCCGGCCATCACGCCGCCGTCAACATCCCAAACGGCTCCGGTGACCCACGCGGCTTCATCCGAAAGTAAAAAAGCAATCACCGAGGCGACATCTTGTGCTTGTCCGATTCGGCCGATGGGATGAAAGTCGTTGAAGCCCTTCAATGTGTCGTGAATTTCCGTCGGTTCGATGAAGGCCCCGTAGATGGGCGTTTCCACGACGGCTGGGGATACGGCGTTGACACGAATGCCATGCTCTGAAAGCTCCATCGCCAAATGCTGTGTCAGCGCGTGCAATGCGGCCTTGGCCATGGAGTAGGCCGAAGAAGGCGTGGCTTTGATGGCTTGTTTTGCCCACATCGAACCAACATTGACGATGGCGCCACCGCCGTTTTCAATCATGCGTTTCGCCACTGCTTGTGTCACAAAAAAGAGACCCTTGTTGAGATCGGCATAGGCATCGTAGTCTTTATAGGTATGCTCCAAAAAAGGCGTGGGGTGAAAGATGCCGGCGGCGTTAATCAAGGCGTTCACGCCGGGAATCTCACGTGCGATGTATTCCTCCAATGTTGTCAGGGC
>JBHHXB010000189.1:0-3980 GCA_046756825.1 Nitrospiria bacterium
TCGGCCAAGGTGCTGAATGAACGCCTGAACAAACTCATGCGCTTCGGCATACTAGAAAAAACGGTTTACCCTGTCACCCCGCCTCATGTCGAGTATGCCCTGACGCCCTTCGGAAAAAAGTTCTCGACTTTGCTCGATCAGGTCGAGGCCCTTCAAAAGGAAATCGAAGCGGACTGAAAAAGCGCCGTTTTGACTCTTTTGCGCATCTTCAGTACAATCCGAGGCGCTTCCATTGTTTGATGAAAATCCAAGAGCACCCCATGCAGTATTCCGCCTCCCGTTTGGAAACCTATCGTCAGTGTCCGCAAAAATTTAAGTTTACGTACATCGACGGCGTCACGACCGATGCCGAGGGTATCGAGGCCTTCATGGGCTCCCGTGTGCACGAAACGCTGGAGAAGCTCTACACCGATCTGAAATTCTGCAAATCCGTGACACTGGAGGCTTTGCTCGATTTTTATCATCAGGCCTGGGAACACGCCTGGCACGCGCAGGTTCGCATTGTCCGAGAGGATGTCAGCCCGGAAAACTACGAGGCCATGGGTGAAAAGTGCGTCGTGGATTACTTTAATCGTTACGCCCCCTTTGATCAGGGCCGCACACTGGGCATCGAGCACCGTATCGAAATCAATCTGGATGACGAGGGTAAGTACCAGTTGCAGGGTTTTGTTGACCGGATCAGTCAGCCCAGGGATAAGGTCATTTGGATCCACGATTACAAAGCCAAGACCTATTTGCCGACGCAGCGGGATCTCGACGAAGACCGCCAGTTGGCCTATTATCAGATGGCTGTGCAACAGCTTTGGCCGGACACCGAGGAAATCGAGCTGGTCTGGCATTACCTGATTTTCGATCAGGAAATCCACTCCCGCCGGAGCGTTGCCGACTTGGCGGATTTACGGCGGAAAACGATTGCGCTGATTCAGGAAATTGAGTCCGCGACGGACTTCCCCACGAAAAAGAGCGGACTGTGTAATTGGTGCGAGCATCAGGCCATTTGCCCGCAGTTTAAGCATTTATACGAAACGGAAGCCCTGCTCGAAAATGAATATTTGGGCGAGCCGGGCGTGCAACTGGGTGAGCGGCTCGTGTTTTTGCAGACCGAAGACGCCAAGCTCAAGGACGAAATTGCGAAGGTGAAGGCGGCGCTCATCGACTACGCCAAAAGAAAAGGCGTGGAGACGGTGTTTACAAAAAATCATAAAGTGTTGATTAAATTTTACGGCAACATGAAATTCCCCGGCCGGAAGGAGCCGGGCCGCGAGCAGTTGGAAGCCGCCGTGCGCGCCGCCGGAAAATGGGACGAGGCCGCCTCGCTGGATGTCTTTGCGCTTTCCAAAATCATCGAAAAAAAGGGCTGGGACGCGGACTTGATCGAGAAAATTAAAAAATTCGGCACCCCCGGCCAAACCCCCTGGATCAAGGCCTTCCCAAAAAATGAACGGCGCGGCTGGTGAAGCGGCCCGTTTTTTCAAGGTCAACAAGGATGATTTTCATGTGGAACAATGTAAAAAAAAGGCTGGGCCTCTCTCTGTTTTTAGTCGCGCTGCATGTACCTGGGGCGGTGGCGGAAGGTCCCATCCCCGACATCGAACGCTACTTTCCCGATGACATCGGCATGCGCTGGACCTATCAAGGTGCGATTGATGACAAGGTTCAAAAAATCGCCACGTACACCAATGTTTCAACGGTGAAGGGCACAATGAAGAAGGACGGCGTTGAAGTCAAGGTCATCACCGAAAGCAATCAGGCAAACCAGGGCCCGGCGGAGCGCTATTTTTCGCGCAACGAAGACAGCATCGTCTATCACGGCGGAGAGCCTTCCACGCCTTTTGAGGATCGGCTGGTACCGTATTTGGTGATGCAGTTTCCGCTTTCGGTGGGCGAATCCTTTGTTCAGGTCGAGAAAAAGGCCGTGCCCTACGGTCAGGATTTGGACGGAGACGGCATCGAGGAGCTGGCCGAAGTCAGTGCCAGCGTCACGGCCGCGGGTTTTGAAACCGTGTCGGTTCCGGCCGGTCTTTTTAAAAATGCGCTCAAGCTGACGGGGCTCATGAAAATCAAATTGACCCTGTCCAAAACCAATGAACAATTCGAATTGATCGACAAAACGGCGAACTGGTTCGCGCGCGACATCGGCATGGTCAAGGGTATTGAAACCATCGAGTTCCCCGAGGTGGACAACATCCCCGCGACCGCAACGGTCATCAAGGAAGATTTAAGCGTCCTGCCTCAAAGTCCGGACGTGCGTCACTAGTTTCTGCATCGTTCGACCTGATTTTTAAATAGCCCCGTGTTTTCGACGATTGGAGGTGAGTCATGAAAAAGCCGTTGTTGCTGGTTTTACTCTTCATTCTATTTCATTTCAGTCCGCCGCCCGTTGTTTTGGGGGCAAAACTCGACCGTCCAATCAAGGCCTGGCCGCTCTTCTTGTACGAACAAGGGGAGGATCGAGGCGAGGCCGACTTGATTTGGCCGATTTTTCGCTACGAGCGCGAGGGCAGCCGGGAGCGCTACGCCATTCGTCCCTTTATTTTTTCAACAATATTCGATTCCGAAACGGACTATCGTGAAACCAGCTTGATCTGGCCCTTGACTGTTTACAAACGCGAGGGACTGGAAACCCGCCTCCGCCTTTTCCCGGTCTATTGGTATAAAAACACGCCCACCGAACGGTACAACATTCTCTTTCCTGTTTACTGGGACGGGGATGATGGCAGTCAGTCCTACTTTCATCTGTGGCCGCTGTTCGGTGTCAACCGCCGGGGCGGGGATTACCGTGAATATTCCACCCTCTACCCCTTTTTCCGATACGGGCAGGACGACAGCGGCGAAGCGTTGGATCTGCATTTCCTTTGGCCGCTCATCAATTACCATCGGGAGAGCGATTTTCTGTCGCACCGGTTTTTGCCCTTTTATTGGGTGGCGCGGGGCGATCAGCGGCGCGGGGGATTTATTTTTCCCTACTTTTGGGAGGAGACACCGTCAGAGTCGTCGCGTGGTATCTTTCCGGTTTGGTTCCGTTCCGAAGGCAATGAAACCCGGACGGATCTGGTTTTCCCCTTTTATTTTGACCGGAAGCGGCCGAACGACCATGTCCGCATGATCACCCCGCTGTATTATTCACGGACACAACCCGAAGAAAAGACGCAGGTGCTCTTCCCCCTGTGGTACCGCAGGCAGGAGCCCGACGTGCGCACGAACTTGATCCTGCCCCTGTATTTCGATTACAAGACGGAGGATGCACATCTCAGGGTAATCGCGCCGTTTTTCGTGCCACTCTATTTCAGCCACGAGACTGCCACGGGGCATTTCAAAACGGTTCTGCCGCTCTATTTCGATTATCTGAAGGACGATTTGAGGTTTCAGGCGGGCCTGCCGCTTTTTTATCGCTACCGGAGCGGCGCCTTCACGTTATCGACCGTGTTCCCCCTTTATTTTCATTCCGAGGACAAGGAACTGGACTCGTCTTTCAGTTACTACTTCCCCTTGTACGGACGCTACCGCCGGGGCGAAACCGTGGACAACCGCTTTTTCCTTTTCCCGCTGTACGCGCGTTATGAAGACGAGGAACGGCGTTTGAAAGGCCTGGACGTGCTGTGGCCCTTTTTTCACTATGAAACCTCGCCCGCGTCGTATTCGCTCCGTGTGCTGCCCTTTTACTGGCAAGCGAAAAGGGAAGATTATCGCTTTCGCCTGGTGCTGCCCTTTTACGCCGACTATGCCGCGGGTGAAAAAAGCTTCAGCCACTACTTTGCGTTTATTTTTCCCATTTACGGCGAGCACCGGGAGGGGCCGGCCTTTCGCAAGCGCTTTTTCTTAGGCCCGGTTTATATTCACACAAGGGACGAGCGCCGCGACTTGGTGCAGCACGACGTGCTCTTTCCCCTTTTCAGCCGCCGGAAGGAGGGAGATCGCGAGCGGACGTGGCTTTTGCCGCTCTACTATCACGAGGAAAAGCCGGAGCGCGCGTTTTCGGC
>JBHHXB010000190.1:0-3936 GCA_046756825.1 Nitrospiria bacterium
TCAAATTGACCCTGTCGAGAAGGGCGTGCTAAGCTATCCTCAGCTTGTTTTTCGGGGCCTGTGCGCCTTCGGTTTAATCTAAAAGGAGATGGATCAACGATGATTGAAGTCACGGAATTTGCCAAAAAACGCATCGAGGTGTTGATGCATGACCAGGTGGAGAATCACCAAAAAAATATCGCCGGGCTGCGCCTGACGATGAAGGGCCGGGTGCCCGATGTCGAATACGCCCTGGCCTTCGTCGAAGCGGGCAAGGAGGAGGCGGGAGATATCTCCGTAGAGGCCAACGGCATCAAGGTTTTCATGGAGCTGAAAAACGGGAAATTTTTGGAGGATGTGAAGATCGACTTTATTCAAACCCTCCAGCAGACGGGTTTTAAGGTCGAGAATCCGAAGGTTGTCCCGGTGCAGGCGGCCCCGCCGGAAACCCCGGCAAATTTGGATAGCCCGGAGGCGATTGCGGTTCAAAAAGTGCTCGACACCGAAATCAATCCCGGCGTGGCCTCGCACGGCGGGCATATTACTTTAATCGACGTGAAAGACAATGTGGCCTACGTCAAACTGGGCGGCGGATGCCAGGGCTGCGGCATGGCGGGTGTCACCCTGCAGCAGGGCGTCGTCACCGCGATTCAAAAGGCCGTGCCTGAAATCAAAGACGTCGTTGACGTGACGCATCACGCCAGCGGTGCGAACCCCTACTACGCATCGGGGAAATAGTGCCCTCGCGGCGGGCGGAAGCGCCCGCCGCCTTGGGTTTTCGTTTCAGTTCATCTGTTATTTTTCAAGTAACAACTCTGTCAGCAGTAAGTATCCGCCGACCGGACCGTCCGGTATGAGCTGTGTTTTGCCCGGACTCGAGGCCACCGAAAACCGGGCGTACCGCCCTCAAAATCGTCCCCCGTCTTTGGCGGCCACGAACGGCTTGACTTTAAATTTTTGATTTTATATGATGTGCGCTCTTTTATTCTGGGGGGGATAACTGTCTGTGCTTACAGCGCTTTTACCTGCTAATTATCTTCCGATTCTTGTCTTCTTCTTCATCGCGCTGGCGTTTGGGGCTGTGACAATTATTGCGGGTTATCTTGTCCGCCCGAAGAATACCTACGATCAAAAACTTACCCCCTATGAAAGCGGTATTTTGCCGGAGACCGACGCCCGCCAGCAGTTCCCGCTCCGCTACTATCTCATTGCCATGCTGTTTGTGCTTTTCGACATTGAAATGGTGTTCTTGTATCCGTGGGCGGTGAGCTTCAATCAGATCGGCCTGTTCGCCCTGATCGAAATGATTTTGTTCTTGGGGATTTTGTTTGTCGGTTATTTTTATGCGTGGAAAAAGGGGGCACTGGAATGGGACTGATCGACCGCCAGTTTGAAACCAATATTATGACCACGACTATCGATTCGGCGGTGAACTGGGCTAGAAAGTCGGCGCTATGGCCCATGACCTTTGGTCTGGCCTGCTGCGCGATTGAGATGATTGCCGTGGTCTCCGGCCGCTACGATTTGGACCGCTTCGGGGCGGGCGTGTTCCGGGCCTCTCCGCGTCAGGCGGACTTGATGATTGTGGCGGGCACGGTTTGCAGGAAGATGGCCCCCGTGATCCGAAGAATTTATGATCAGATGCCGGAGCCGAGATATGTGATTTCGATGGGGTCTTGCGCGACCTCCGGCAATATTTACAACAGCTACAGCGTGGTGCAGGGCGTGGATCGCTTTGTGCCGGTGGATATTTATGTGCCGGGCTGCCCGCCGCGTCCGGAGGCGCTTTTGGCGGGCATACTGCGGCTTCAGGAAAAAATTATGGAAGGCAAGGTTTTTAGAACCTAGTTAGCCGGATTCAACCATGCACGCCATTGCGGAAAAAATCAAATCAGCCTGTCCGGAAGGCTTTGTCGGTGTGAAAGAAGCCTTTGGGGAGTTGACGGTCGAGGTTGTGCGGGATCAAATCATGGATGTTTGCCGTCTGGTGCGCGAAGACCCGTCGTTGGATTTCGACATGTTGACCGACCTTTGCTCGGTTGATTTCCCGAATGAAGCGCCACGTTTTGAGGTGATTTATCAATTGTATTCTCTGGAGCGAAATCATCGTCTCCGCCTGAAGGCCCGTGTTCCGGAGGAGGACTGCCATATTGATTCCGTCGTGTCGCTGTGGCGTTCCGCAAACTTTATGGAGCGCGAAGTCTTCGACATGATGGGCATTTCCTTCAATCATCATCCGGATTTAAGGCGGATTCTGATGACGGAAGACTATGATGAAGGCTATCCCCTTCGTAAGGATTTTCCGGTGGAAGGGCGTGGCTGGCGGGACGACTTTGAAAATCTCTCGGAAGATGCCGGCTAGTTGTTTGAAGTAAATTTAGTCTTTAAAAGTTAAGGAAGGTTGCGCTCGCAAGATCGTATTTATATGGAAGAGAAGCAAGAGAACATCGTTCGGCTCGACCACTATGGCGAAGACGAGTTAGATGTTGCACTGGTAGAAGGAAAACCGAAGAAGCGCGTAGAAGACCTTCTCCTGAACATGGGCCCTCAGCACCCTTCGACTCACGGCGTGCTCCGCATTGTCCTCGAAATGGAAGGAGAGGTCATTGTCAAGGCGACCCCTTATCTGGGCTACCTTCATCGCGGCGTCGAGAAGCTCGCTGAAAACTCGACCTACAGTCAAATTATTCCGCTGACAGACCGGCTGGATTACACCAGTTCGATGACCAACAACTACGCCTTTGTCCGGGCGGTCGAAAAACTGCTTCAGGTTGAAATCCCGGAGCGCGCCGAATACATCCGGACGATTGTCGCGGAAATGCAACGACTGGCCGGGCACTTGTTCTGGCTGGGGACGCAGGCGCTCGATATCGGCGCGATGACCGTGTTTTTCTACACTTTTCGTGAAAGAGAGGTCTTGCTGGATCTTTTCGAGATGATTTGCGGCGCACGTCTGACGATGAGCTATTACCGCGTCGGCGGTGTGGACCGGGATTTGTCACGGGAGGTCGTGGATCGGTTGTATCAATTTCTTGAAACCTTTCCTGAAAAGGTTGATGAGTACAATACCCTGCTGGAGGCGAACCGAATCTGGATCGGCCGTACCCGGGATATTGCGGTGATTTCCGCCGAGGACGCCGTGAATTTCGGGCTGACGGGGCCGTCGTTGCGCGGCTCCGGTGTGAATTTCGACATTCGAAAAGCGGAACCCTACGGCGTGTATGACAAAGTTGAATGGGAGGTGCCCCTGGGCCGGAACGGGGATACCTATGACCGCTACTGGATTCGCGTCGAGGAGATGCGTCAAAGCGCCAGGATTATTAAACAATGTCTGGATCAGCTCCCGGAAGGCCGCATCGCGGCGGACGTGCCGACCCTGACCTATCCCCCGCGGGACAAGATTGAAACCGACATGGAGAGCCTCATTCACCATTTCATGATCGCCACCGAAGGCTTCGATGTGCCAGAGGGCGAGGTATACTGCGGCACGGAGGTGCCGAAGGGCGAGCTTGGTTTTTATATCGTCAGTCAGGGTGGGAACAAGCCCTATCGTCTGCGCATCCGTCCGCCGTCCTTTATTCACATGGGGGCCTTCGAGCACATGGCCTTGGGCTACATGATCGCCGACATTGTCACGATTTTCGGAACCTACGACATCGTGATGGGCGAGTGTGACCGGTAGTTTATTGAGTTGAGGAAAGCAAGCATTTGAGCATCAGGATGGTTCATGAAATTTAAGGCCCTCTCAAAGGAAACTGTCGCGCGCATCGAGGCGGAGTTCCCGAAATATCCCGACAAGCGCTCGCTGACGTTGCCCGCGCTTCGCATTGCCCAGGAGGATTTGGGCTATTTGCCCGAGCCTGCGATGATTGATATCGCCGAAATCCTTGAATTAACCCCGATTCAGGTTTATGATGTCGCCACGTTTTACAGTCAATACAACTTAAAGCCGGTGGG
>JBHHXB010000191.1:0-3848 GCA_046756825.1 Nitrospiria bacterium
ATAGAGAGTTTTTTCAGGTTAGAAATAAAAAGTCCAACATCAACGGAGGGAGTAATGTTTAATAAACTGAACAGCAACAAAGGTTTTACTTTGATCGAATTGATGATTGTGGTCGCAATTGTCGGAATCCTGGCCGCCATCGCAATTCCAAATTTTCTCAACTATCAAGCAAAATCCCAGCAAGCAGAAGCAAAAGCGAACCTCGGGGCGATCTACACAAACATCACCGCCTACTCCGCAGAAAGCGTGAACGGATACATTGGCGCGGGACTTGCTCCGATTGGGTTTGCAACTTCAGGAACACCGCGTTATGGATATTCCCTGACTGCAATTGCCACAGGTGCGTTTACAGCGCGGGCCCAGGGAACGGGCGGCCGCGTTGTGGGTGATGAATGGCGGATTTCCGGCAACCGGGACTTAAGAGACGTCGACAACACCAGCTTCAATAATTAACAAAAAAGAAAGGGAAGGGTTAAACCCTTCCCTTTCTTTTTTTAAACGCCAAACGGCGTTTACTCATAATGCTCACCCTCCTCCCCTACCTTATTTTCTTTACTTCATTCTCAGTTTATTTGTTTACAGCGCTTCCATCCATTTACTGGCGGGATGCCCCGGAATTTCAAGCCATCGGTTTTCTGGTCGATATTGCCCACCCCGCAGGCTCTCCTCTTTACGCCCTTGTCGCCAAGTTGTTCACATTCATCCCCTTGGGCAGCATTGCATTTAAGGTGACGCTTGTTTCTTCCTTTTTCGGCGCGCTTATCCCGGTCATCACTTATTTCACCATTTTTTCCATACTAACGCGGCTATCCGCGCACACGGATGAAAAAGAACGGCATAGCCAATGGATACCCATCATCGCGTTGATGACAACACTGGTTTTCTTGTTTTCAAATGCTTTATGGGAAAACGCAACCGTCCCTGAAGTCTATACGTTTCAGCATTTCTTTACCGCGCTCTTCATCCTCATTTTTTTGAAGACAGAGCATCTTCTCTCGCAATCTAAAGACAAGGATATTCAAGTATTCAGATATTTCGCGCTTCTTTTATTTTTATTGGGATTAAGTCTGGGGGCGCATGCGATTTTGGTGCTCTACGTTCCTTTTCTATTTCTGTGGGTCTATTTCGGATGGCTGAGGCAGTCGACTTTTAACACATTCAAAACATGTACGATATTGTCGTTCTTTTTTTTAATCGGTTTTTCCGTCTATCTTTATCTCCCCATTCGCTCCGCCCAGGATCCCTACTATGATTGGGGCAACCCGGAAACTATCGAAAACCTGTTGATCCACACCAGTGACCGCAAGGACGCCGCCTATCACTTCATGGTTCCTCAAAATGTGATGCCGCTACAGCTTTCGATGTATTCCCGGTTTTACATTGAAGACTTTTCATGGATCGGAATAATACTTGGCTTTACGGGATTTTTTTATCTCTTTTTTAGAAAAGAGAAGCGCCTGCTTTTATTTTTGTTGATATTATTCCTGCCGCCCTTCCTGTTTTTTATCCGCTATTGGGGAGAGACCTCCGCCTTTATCTCCAATTTATTGATATTCGATCTCTTCGTGGGCATTGGATTCTGGGCTGTTTACACAACCGCCCCGAGATTTTTTGAGCAAAAACAAATCAACATCACCTATCTTCGATTCGGCGTTGTCCTGGTTCTTCTGCAAATGGTTTTGCTTGTTTCTCATCATTTCCAAGAAAATCGCAATTCGAATTACTGGAAGACCCGCCTGGTCACAAAGAACCTTTTAAACGATCTTCCCCCCAATGCCATCGTTGTTTCGACCCTGACCTGGTTTATGTTGAGTTATTTGCAGCAGGCCGAAGGTTATCGGCCAGATGTCTCCATCGTGAGTTTAAGCAGTTTTTTGGCGCCCGATTTTTTTTCAAAATTGAACCAGGCTAAATTTCAGAACATCATTATTCCCGATAATACGTCTTCCTCAAAAACCTTTGGCTCGGCTTTTTTGTCTGAAAATGTCCATGCCTACCCTATTTACTGGGAAACCGCGGGCATGCACGATTACCTCGTGGAGAAGTACTTGATTCCAGAGGGGTTTTTCCTCAGAGTTGGAAGCGAGCCCGCTGAAATCGATCAGACAGACATGCAGGCCTATTTCAAAAAATTAGGAAATCAGATACAAGTTGAACATATTTCAGAAGACCGGGAAGAACGTCTGCTTTTCGCCGAAGTCCTTGCCGGGCTTGGTAATTTCTTTATGACGCGGCAGGCGTACAAAATTGCCCGGGATCACTTTCATTGGACCACGCTGCTCATGCCAAACGACCCGAATTACTTAAATGCCTTGGGTAGCGCGGAAGCCCATTTGGAAAAATATCAGGTCGCGGAGGGCTTATTTTTAAAATCCATCACCATAAAACCTGAAGACTACATCCCATATTTAAACCTGGCTGAGTTATACTATCATCAGGGAATCGTTAAAAAATCTGAGACGTACTTAAAGACAGTGTTGACACTTCACCCCAATCACCAAAAAGCACTGTTTCTGCTCGGGAAAATAAGCATGGATACCGGAAACAACAAAGAAGGCCTTCGTTATTTTCAAGAAATCCTGAAGTTCAATCCAGACAATCAGGAGGCAAAGGCTCAAGTCGCCCTCCTGAAAAACGAGTCTTGATGTGATTCAAAACAAACGGGTCGCGGTGGTGGTGCCCGCGCACAACGAAGAAAATCTCATCGGGCAAGTTCTGGAAACGATGCCGACCTTCGTTGACCGAATCTTTGTCGTCGATGACATGAGCGGCGATAAGACCGCCCACATTGTCAAAACGTTTATCCCTAAAATGCCGGACCGGCTTGTGCTTATCCGGCATCAAAAAAATGAAGGCGTCGGACGCGCCATCGTCACCGGCTATAAAAAAGCCCTGGCGGAAAAAATGGACGTGGTCGCGGTGATGGCCGGAGATGCGCAAATGGATCCCGCAGACTTGGAACGCGTCGTCTCCCCGATCATCGAAGATCAGGCGGACTACGTCAAAGGCAATCGCCTTTTCCGCGGCGAGTCCTGGGAGATGATTCCCCATCATCGTTATCTGGGAAATTCCGTCCTTTCCCTGCTCACCAAAGTTGCTTCCGGCTACTGGCACATCGCGGATTCGCAATCCGGCTACACGGGCATCTCCCGCATCGCCCTCCAAACGATCGACTTGGACGGTATTTACGCGCGCTACGGCATGCCGAACGATTTATTAATCAAACTCAATATCAACAATTTCAAGGTCAAGGATGTCTCCATCCGTCCCGTTTACAACATCGGCGAAAAGTCAGGCATCCAACTGTGGAAGGTGATTCCCAAAATCAGCTGGCTCTTATTCAAAGGCTTTGTGGGGCGCATGGTGCAAAAATACATTATCCGCGATTTTCATCCCCTGGTCTTTTTTTATTTCCTCGGCATTCTGCTCACGCCCTCCGGTTTTTGTTTGGGGTTTTATTTAGCGGGTATTCGCTTAATGGGCTACGGCGTCACCGCGACCAGCGCGCTATTCGCCGCCTTTCTTCTCATCTCCGGTCTGCAGTCGCTTTTCTTCGCCATGTGGTTTGACATGGAGTACAATAAACATCTCCGTTAAAAGGAATGATGAAGATTTGTGTCATCACCACGTCTTTTCCACGGTTTAAAGGTGATTATTCGGGATTATTCGTCTTCCGGCTTTGCCAATCGCTGGCCGCCTTAAACCTTACAGTGAACGTCGTCGCGCCCGCGGACAGTAAAACCCCGGCCACGGACATTATCGGAGCCTGCCGGGTTCATCGCTTTTCCTATTTTTTCCCAAAATCCCTTCAAAAATTATCCTACGGCCCGGGAGGACTGCCCGCGAAC
>JBHHXB010000192.1:0-3819 GCA_046756825.1 Nitrospiria bacterium
GGGATTATTGCATGCCTTGAGGTTATTCTCAATACTTATTCAGAGGTTCCTTAACGGAACTTTTAGAATCACACCTGCTTGCCAACACATCCCGCAGTGCCGTCCACCGCTGTAAATATCTCACGGGCTTGGACAACCTGAGGTCGATTTCCCAGGAAATGATGACAAACTACACGGCCTTTTTGCGGACCAGCTCGAACTATCTCAATATGGTTGCGGCCCAGAATACAGAAAGAACACGAAAATCAACCCAAGTGCGGATGTGGCTGGCCGTGGCGGGTGTGCTTGTCGCGCTGCTCGGCTGGTTCTTCGGCGGAAGATAACAAGTCGTTTCATTTCCAAAGCCTGGGAAAACCCGCTGTCTCTGCATTCAACTCATCAAGCATTTAAAACGCAGGGTCGCGAAGGGGATCGGCTATAGAATATGCCTTTTTTTTAAATCGCGGAGGACGCCGATGACATAGGCGGCGGCGACAAACAGAATCAGGGGTTGCGCGATAAACACAAAAAGGGCCATTTGAAGGGGTGCGGGATCGAGAATAAACCAGATGGATAACAGGTATGCGAATAAAATCAGAGTGGTTTTATGGACGGTCTTCATTGTAGACGACTCCTTTGAAGCAGCGCTTCACCACGCGCCGTTTCCGGTGTCCGCTCCAATGCGGTCGGATGCGGAAAGCCATGACAATTCGTGCAATTGATTTGATTCTCCTCCAATCGGACCCGAATAGTGTGATGGCTCTTGACTCCTTCAAATCGTTGTGTGCCCCGGTGGCAGGCCAAGCAGTTCTGATTATTAAATTTTCCGACAAAGCGGATGGGCTCCTCATAGGTCCGTAAGGAATATTTGACCAAGTGGCGGAAGCCGTCGATCTTAGCCTTGATCGTCCCGTTGAGACCGTAATCCTTGTGACACGTAAAACACTGCTTTTGCGCGATCCACTTATTCTTAAAATGCCGCGCCGCGAGCGTCGTGCTTTCCGGGTCCATCATGTCATGGGCGATGGGCGTCATCACGTGGCAGCCGAGACAGCTCTCCACCTTTTGTGATCCCTCGAAGACATGATAGTTCCCCACGGCCATCACCGAAACGGGGAGCACCAACAGCGCAAAAGGCGCGATACGCTTATATAGCGTGGAATACGTGCCCCACTTGATCTTTTCGCCGTGTTTTGTCCCGTCACTTTTCCGCTTGTAAAAAGACATCGTCCGGTCGGTCCGATTCAATGCCAGACAAAGTACGATGCCGATCATAACCCCGATGACCCCGATGATTTTAATCGCCGTAACGAACGCCATGTTTTGAATCCTTAGATTTTCTCGATCCGGACCGCAGTCACCTTAAATTCAGGTTGTTTGGAAGCCGTGTCGTAATAAGGGGAGACCACATGGTTGATCAAGCGCTTCGCATCAAAAAAAGGCGCGAACGTGACACCCGCCCTCGGCGAATCGCTGACGAGCGCTTTCAATTGCAATTCGCCAAACTCGGAAACGACCTTCACCTGATCTCCGGAAGCAATGCCGTACCGATGGGCGTCCTGCCGGTTCATTTCCAAACGGCCCCGGCCGCTTGCGAGGGACAATTCTTTGACCTTGTCCGTAATGGTGCCCGTATGCCACTGCTCCAGGACGCGGCCTGTAGTGAGCAAAAGCGGGTAGTCCTTCGAGGGACGCTGAGGAGACGGGTGATAGGTTCTTAAATAAATCACGGCCCGCTTGTCCGCCTTACCGTAAAACTCAACCTTTTTCCCAGGGGAGACAAACGGATCGTCCCCCCCGACAAAGCGCCGTTTTGTACCGGGGTGGGTTTCGGACGGACAGGGCCATTGCAGTCCGCGTTCTTTTTTTAATCGTTCATAGGTCATGCCTTTAAAGTTATACTTGCTGCTTTCGGAGAATCGACGCCATTCATCCCAGACCGCCGCGGGCGTGTGCGCCGAGATGATATGATCCAGCTTCAAGCGTTTGGCGAGATCGACCAGGATATCGAGATCGGATCTTGCCTCACCCTGCGGTTCGACCAATTTTTCCAATATTTGATAACGCCGTTCGGTCTGTCCGTAGACCCCTTCCTTTTCGACCCACAGAGCGGCGGGCAGAACGACATCCGCGATTTCCAGCGTCTTCGCGTCAGCGAAGGGTTCGGCCACGGCGATAAAACAGGTTTTGACTTTTTCTTTAAACGCGGTGAGATTGGGCAGGGTCTGCATCGGATTGGAGCCCATGATGAGCGCGGCGCGGACGCGCCCGTCCCCCATGGCTTTAAACAATTCCATGGCGTGGTAGCCGGGTTTCGGTGAAATGGTTCCGGGCGGGACCTTCCAGAGCTGCTCGACCGCTTTTCGATGTTCGGGTTTTTTGATCAAACGTCCCCCAGGCAGCAGGTGCGCCAGGCTGCCCGTATCCCGCACGCCGCCGCAGGCGTTGCCCTGTCCGGTCAGCGACAGCGGGGTCGCGCCCGGCCGGCAGATTTGGCCGGTGATGAGGTGCAGATTGTGAAGCGTATTATTGAGGAAAACTCCCTGAGTTCGCTGGTTGATCCCCATCGTCCAAAGAGACAGGGTCGCCTTGGATTGCGCGAAAATATAGGCGATTTCCCGAATTTGGGCGGGCGCGACACCCATCTCTCCGGCAACCTTTTCGGGTGCGTAATCTTGCAGAAACGCCCGGTATCCGGCGAGATCAACGGGACCGTCTTTAGCCATGAAACGGCAGTGCGCATCGATAAAGGCGGTGTCGATGAGTCCGTCTTCCACGATGACATGGGCCATGGCATTCAAGAGTAGCAGATCCGTGCCAGGAATAGGCTGAATAAAGTGGTCGGCGTAGCCCGCGCTTTCTGTCCGGCGGGGGTCGACGACGATCAACTTCACCTTTGGATTTTGGCGCTTGCGTAGCAGGATGCGTTCGAAAAGGACGGGGTGGCATTCATAGGGATTGGCGCCAATGACAAAATAGCAGGCGGCGTGTTCAATGTCCTCGTAACAGCCCATCGGCTCATCCTTTCCGAAGGTCTGCACATAGCCGAAAGCCGCGCTCGCCATACAGAGACGCGGATTGCCGTCCACATTGTTGCTGCGAAGCCCCGCCTTGAAGAGTTTATTCGCAGTATAGCTTTCCTCCGTGAAAAGCTGACCAGAACCATAATAAGCGAGGGACTCCGGGCCGTGATCCCGGAGATTGCTTTCAAAGGAGCGGGTGATTAAATGCATGGCTTCGTCCCATGTGACTTGCTGTAATACACCGCTTTTTCGAATCATGGGGTGAAGCAGACGTCCGGGGAGCTTGAGAATTTCCGGCAGGAGCGATCCTTTGACGCAGAGCATGCCCCGGTTATGGGCCAGCTCGTCTCCTTTGACTTCGATGACCTTGCCGTCGCGAAGACCGACCATGACACCGCAGCCCGTGCCGCAAAACCGGCAGACGCCTTTACGCCAGGTATCGGCGAGCGCCGGTTTGCGGTTCTTCGTGCAGCCGGACAGAGAGAGACTGCTTAGTCCGGCCAGGTTGGCCGTACCAAGCCCAAGCAGCTTTAAAATATCGCGGCGTGACCAATCCATTGAATCCCCGAGATACGTTGTTTTTAGTGTAGCACCCGGTCAAGAGGCGTCAAATTTTTGAATGACTCACGGTTCTGTCCGTTGATCAGAAATTGACAAAAATCCCCTTTTAGCAGTATGATCCGGGGAAACTTGAAAAGTGAATCTATATTCGCCCTTTCTTTCTCCTTTCATTCTTCTCTTGCCGCGCCATCATCCTCGATTCTTCCGTTTTGGACTGAGGCACTCCCTTCATTTGATTGCGCAGTCGATCCCCTCT
>JBHHXB010000193.1:0-3811 GCA_046756825.1 Nitrospiria bacterium
GGTATGGGCGGTATGATGTAAATCTGCCCATACCTGCTATTCAAAAAAATCCCCCCATTTCAGTTTTCCTGAAATGGGGGGATTTTTTTGTCCAAAGAACAATCTTCGCGGGAGAAAAGCGGCATTTTCCCCTAACACGCGAAAAAATAAAGGATTTCCTTGACTACTGCTCTCATTTAGAGGATGATGGATGCACTTAAACACGTTTCTTAACTCAATGAAATGGAAGAAGGGCGGCCGATGACGACTCAATATGAAGTTGGAAATGACATCGTATCCTGGTGTACAAAATGCAAGCTGATGCTGGACCATAAAATTGTGGCCTTAGTGGACAATTTTCCTAAAAAGGCCAAATGCAAAACATGTAATGGTCATCACAACTACCGCGACAAAGCCCCTCAAAAAAGCACCACCTCCCGAAAATCTAAAAAATCCGAGTATGAAATCCTTCTATCCCAGGTTGAGGGGGACGATTTCTCTGGCGCAAAAAAATACAGCCTCAAAGGTAACTTCAAAGAAAACCAGATGGTCGATCATGCCACGTTTGGCATTGGTTTTATTTTGTCCGTGATTGAACGAAATAAAGTCGAAATCCTCTTTAAAGACGGGCCAAAGCGACTGGTGCAGAATCGCTAGTCTGAACGGGTTTTTTTAGTAAGAAAATCACCGCCACCCTTTAATCTTTTTTCTTCCACCTTGCAAATCAGGTTGCCCTTGTGCAGTTTGATTTGCAACAGACCGCTGATATCAACCGCCGCCGCATCCCGTACCACCTCCATCAAAGGGAGCGTTCGGGTAATGCTGTATCCTCTTCCCAGGATATTCAGGGGGCTGAGCAAGTGAAGTTGATCCATTTCCGTCTGCAGGCGGCTTTTATGCTGAGTAATCATGTGCTGTGCTTCCTGGGAAAGCCGCGTTTGCAGTTGCTTGAGCCGTCCCTTCAACTCGGCCAGTTGGTTGACCGGACTCAAAAAAACGAGCCCTTGTCCTGTTTTTTGAAGCCGTCCCCGCTGCTCGACTAAAAGGCGGCCGATGGATTGATGCAGTCGAATTTGAAGGGAGGCGACCTTATCCCGAAAAAAATGTGTTTGAGGTGTGGGCGGCGTCAATAAACGCATCACAGTGGCGAGTTGACTTTGGTGTGACGCCATCCGGGCCTGCATGAGTGTCATCAAACTTTCGTGCAAAACTCGAAGAGATTCGACTGCGCCCATTCCCTGCCGCACAATCATTTCCGCCGCAGCCGATGGGGTCGGCGCACGCAAATCGGCCGCGTAATCCGAAATAGTCGTGTCGCTCTCATGCCCGATGGCGGAAATAACGGGAAGACGCGACCGGGCGATGGCGTAGGCGATAGGTGCTTCATTAAAAGCCCGGAGATCATCAAGTGAGCCCCCCCCTCGTGCCAACAGCAATACATCCAGGGAGCGGGCGGCTTTTTTACTGAAGCGATTCATTTCATCCAGTGCGCAGGCGATTTCATCCGCCGCCCCCGCGCCCTGCACGCGTACCGGAAAAATAAAAAGATGACAATGAAAATCACACTGCCGGATCACCTTGATGATATCTTGAATCGCCGCCCCGCTCGGAGAAGTGACAACACCGACGCGAACCGGGAGGGCCGGGAGCGGTTTTTTCCGGTCAAGATCAAAAAGACCTTCTTTCTGGAGTCTTTGTTTTAAATCCTCAAATGCGGCTTGAAGCGCGCCCGCGCCCTTCGGCTCGATGTAGTCGCAAATGAGCTGGTATTCCCCCCGAGGCTCGTAGAGACTGAGACGTCCGCGAATCAGCACTTGCGCCCCCGCATTCGGGACAAACCGAAGGAAACGGAAGTGAGACTTGAACACAACCGTTTTAATCGTCGCCTCGGGGTCTTTCAACGTGAAATAAAGATGCCCGGAGCGGGGATTTCTAAGATCCGAGATCTCTCCCTCGACCCAGAGATCCGAAAACTGACGCTCCAGGCAAACACGGATTTCCCGAGTTAATTCGCAAACCTTGAAGATCTTTCTTGAAACCCCGAGGGCTCCGGCGTCCGGCGATTTCAAGGTTTGTCCTGGTCTGAGGGCTTTTTGCCCTTCGCTTTTATCTCTTCCCATGCGCGCATGCGCGCGGCAATCTTACCTTCCAGACCCTGTTCTGTAGGACGATAATAAGTGCGTTCTTCGGGAAGATAGTCCTGAGGAGTAAAGTGACCGGGATAGTCGTGGGGATAAAGATAACCCAGACCGCGCTCAAGCCGTTTGGCTCCGCTGTAATGCGCGTCTTTCAAGTGCCGGGGGACGTCCATTGTGCGGCCCGTGCGGATTTCGTTGAGCGCCGCGTCAATTGCAAGATAGGCGGCGTTACTCTTTGGCGCGGCAGCCAGATACGTCACGGCCTCCGAGAGAGGGATGCGGCCTTCCGGCATGCCGATGGCTTCAACGGCGCGGTGGGCGGCGACCGCGATGCCAAGGGCCTCCGGGTCGGCGTTGCCGATATCCTCCGCCGCCGAAATAATCAAACGCCGGGCGATAAAAAGGGGATCCTCCCCGGCGAAAATCATCTTCGCCAGCCAATAAATCGCCGCATCCGGGTCGGAGCCCCGGATGCTTTTAATAAAGGCCGAAATGACGTCATAATGATCGTCCTTGTTTTCATAGACGACGCCCTTTTTTTGAATCGAGGCCTCGGAAACACTGCGGTCAAAACGGATCACCCCGTCACTGTCGGGCGGAGTGGTGGAAACGCCGATTTCCAGGGCGTTCAAGAGCTTGCGCGCATCGCCCTCGGTCGTGTCAATCAAATGCTGTTTGGCCGCTTCATTAAGCTGAAGTTTGCGCTTCCCGAAACCCCGTTTCGGATCGCGAATGGCCCGGTCCAGCAGAAAACGTAAATCGTCCGGTCCAAGAGGTTGGAGTTCGACGATTTGGGAGCGCGAGGACAGAGCCGGAATAATGGCGAAAAACGGATTCTGCGTCGATGCGCCGACCAGGGTGACGTAGCCCTGCTCCACGTCGGGGAGGAGCGCCGATTGCTGTACCTTGTTGAAACGGTGAATTTCGTCGATGAGCACCAGCGTTTTTTGACCCGTGGCGCTCTTGGTCTTGCGCGCCGCCGCGATGACCCGGCGGATATCCGCGATGCCGGCGGTGACGGCATTGAGGTCGGTAAAGATCGCACGGCTGTAGCGGGCGATAAGGTGGGCCAGGGCCGTTTTACCACACCCGGGCGGACCATAGAGAATGAGCGATGAAACCCGGTCCGCCTCAATCGCGCGGCGCAGCAGTTTTCCCGGGCCGAGCACATGGCCCTGACCCGCGTACTCCGAAAAGTCCCTCGGCCGCATCCGCCACGCCAGGGGCGTGTTTTGAGGGATGGGTTGATTCGATGAGGTTCGATCCGAAAATAGCTCCACAGCGAATCAAGTCCTTACTTCATAAAGTACACAAACAAGGAGAGAGGTGAGAAAAAATCGTTTTTCCCGCATTAGTCTTGGGGGATCAGAGGGCTCGGGATCCCCACTTTGCCGTGGGAGGAAAATCAGCTCAAACCTGGGTCACCAGGTGGGCGCCAAGATGAAGGTTTTAGGCTTTTCCATCGGAGTGGAACATGCTCACCGCCCCCTTGAACTCGGCCCCCTCGCTTTAATGTTAGGTTCGAAGAAATTCCCCAACCCACGCACAAAGCAGGAATATATTTTAAGCTGAAGTCAGAGTATCAAAGATACTTCCGAATATCAAGAAGCAGATTTCGGGGTAGGTTTTTCCCGAATCACCAGTTGACCTTCGCTTTTTTGATCTGTTGGGTTTTATCCCTGTAATGGACAAAA